>DQGR01000065.1 GCA_003524845.1 Patescibacteria group bacterium | reverse complement strand
AATATTTCTGTGAGAACTGACAAGGTGACAAACAAATGGTAACCTGTACCCCGTCCAACGTGACGTAGAGACTCAAATTTTCCGTACAGATCGAAAAATATCTGCAAGTCCCTGTAAAATGCTATAATTAACCTCACATGAGTACTCTCAAAGGCGTACTGTCCTGGCTTGATGAGCACCTATTGTTCCTTATTACCGGCTTTCTACTGGCGTTTATTCCGCTCTACCCGAAATTACCCCTATTTGAGGCTATTCCAGGCTACATTGTCCGGGTCAGAATCGAAGATTTTCTGGTGGGTGTAGTTTTGATAATTTGGCTCATTCAGCTTATTCGGGGTAAGGCTAAATTTGGGCCGAACCCGCTCGCCAAGCCAATCATTACTTACCTGGTAATCGGTGTTTTGTCAATGCTTTCGGCTATTTTCGTGATTGGGACCGTGCCGATGGAAGCTTTGCATATTGGCAAAATGGTGTTGCATTTCCTGCGCCGGGTGGAGTATTTCAGCCTGTTTTTCGTGTTTTTCAGTGCCGTTAAGTCACTCAAACAGGTGAAAACATACCTCATAATTTTGGTTCTGACCATGCTCGCAATTACCATTTACGGGTATGGGCAGAAATACCTCTACTGGCCGGCCTACTCAACCATGAACCGGGAATTTTCCAAAGGCTGGCAACTGGTGCTCACCCAGGGCGCACGGGTGATGTCTACCTTCGGCGGGCATTATGATCTGGCAGCGTTTACCATGGCTATTCTCGTATTTTTATGGGCGCTGTTTTTTTCCGTCAAGCAGCGGATCTGGAAACTCTTGGTATTTATCGTACTCGGTGGCGCCTTCTGGTTACTGATTCTGACTGTTTCCCGAACTTCGTTCCTGGCATATCTAGCTGGAGTCACCATGTTATTTTTCTTCTGGATGTTTCGTAAAGGAATTCGCTGGTCAGCCACCCGGTGGACCGGAGTTATTTTGTTAAGCGTACTGATAATGCTTATGTTTGGGGATTTGTCAGACCGGTTTTTTAAACTTTTAAAACTTGATCAGCGGATTGGCGGTATCAAATCATTACTTACTCAGCCAGTCGGTGCTCCGCCAACCGGCAGTAATATCGCTTTTCTTGAAAATAATCCGGCAAATATTGGAGACGTCACCAGCAAAAGTGATTTTCCGCCGCTGCCAACTAAACCATTTGATATTACTACAGATATTCTGGATGGATTGGAGGCCACCACTTCAGCCAGCGGTGCCGCCATACTTAAACAGGTGCCCCGGACGTATTCGCAAAACGCTAAAATATACGATCTGTCAACCGGAATTCGACTTGATGCGCTCTGGCCCCGGGCAATTGCCGGTTTTATGCGCAATCCATTGTTAGGCAGCGGTTATTCCACATTGACCAAAACCCAGGTAACTGAATTTACTGAAGCGGAATCAACCGACAATGATTACTTACGTGCTTTAGGTGAAACCGGAGCCTTAGGATTCCTGGCTTTTGGCTGGATTATTGTCATGATTCTCATTTCGATCTGGAAAGCGTTTTTGCGGGTAAAAGACCCACTAATTTTTTCTTTACTGATCGGTATGGCAGCAGTAGTTTGTGCCCTGCTTGTTAATGCCGTGTATATCGATATATTTGAAGCGTCAAAAGTAGCCTTTTCGTTTTGGGCGCTGACTGGAATTACGCTCGGGGCAATTAAAATTTTGCCGCAGGAAGAAAAAGGGCACCTGGTACTTCCCGAAATTCCGGATTTAAAGGATACGGTCAGCGATATAAAATCCCTGCTGCAAAAGATAATTGCAAGCGATAAAACCTATTTGCTGATTATTTTGTTAGTCGCACTCATTGTCCGGCACTATAAAATTCATACGCCACTTGCTGACTGGCATTCCTGGCGGCAGGCAGATACTTCAGCAGTTACGCGCAATTTCCTGCGCTACGGAATTACGCCGCTTGTCCCCCGGTATGATGATTTGTCTTCAGTTGCCTCAGGCATGCCAAATCCAGAGGGGTATCGCATGGTAGAATTTCCACTCTATAACCTGGCAACGGTCGTTGTTGATAAATTATTTCCTGGATACAATATCGAATATTCCGGCCGTTTAACCTCGATCTTTGCCTCTTTGGGAAGTTTAGTTTTTCTCTATTTAATTACCAAAAGACACGCTAACGTAAAAGTGGGTTTGGGGGCCGCGGCTTTTTTTGCCATACTGCCCTATAACATTTTCTGGTCGCGGGTGATTTTACCTGAACCAACACTGGTTTTTTTAAGTCTCGGCATGATATTTTTCTTTGACTGCTGGATAACCAAAGAAAAAATTTGGTGGTGGGTACTGGCGGTGGTTTTTGGTACGGCAGCACTTTTAGTTAAAGTTACCGTTGTCTTTTTCGCATTTCCGCTTGTCTACCTGGCTTGGCGTAAGTGGGGGACTGCCTTATTTACTAAGCTCTTGTTGTACGTTTATGCAGTTCTTATAGTGTTGCCTTTTGCCTTATGGAGGTTGCATATTGCCCAATTTCCGGCAGGCATCCCGGCGTATGTATGGTTACTCAATGGTAACGGGATTCGCTTTAAAGGCGCCTGGTTTTGGTGGCTGTATGCCGAGCGAATTGCCAAACTCATTTTGGGTGGCTGGGGAATAGGATTACTTATTCCTGGCCTGGCTGCAAAACTATCTGATCGTTATGAAAAACCAAATTGGTTTTTTCATGTGTGGCTTCTTGGAATGGTTGCCTACCTCGTGGTATTTGCAACCGGTAATGTGCAACATGATTACTACCAGATTATTCTGGTGCCGATCCTGTGTATTTTTCTGGCTTTGGGAAGTGTCACCTTATGGGAAAATGTGAAAAGGCAGTTCCATTCTTTAATGGCAAAAGCCCTTGTCGCATTAATTATCGTTTTTACGCTCATGTTTGGTTGGTACCAGGCCCGGGATTTATTTAATATCAATCATCCGGAAATTGTTGCAGCTGGCCAGGAAATGCAGCGAGTTTTGGGAGATAAGCGGGGAAACACAATTGCGCCGTATGGCGGTGATACGGCATTTTTATACCAAACCAATCAGTGGGGGTGGCCGCTGATGGAAGGCACGATTGACGAAATGATTGCGAAAGGCGCCCACTATTATATTAGTGTTAATTTTGACGAGTTGACTCAGGAACTTGTGAGTATTGCAAAAGCGCAAAAAGATCCGTACCACCCATTTAAACTTCTTAAAGAAACCGAAAAATTTATACTCATTCAACTGGTGCCTGATAACCGATTACCCCGCTCGTAAGCCAGAATTTACGTATGAAAATTTTAATGCTGACTCCTTATTTACCCTATCCGCTTCTTTCAGGTGGTCAGATCCGTTCATACAATTTACTCAAAAACCTGGCGCAAAAACACGAAATTACCCTGGTTGCGCTGATTAAACATGATAACGAGAAGCGTTACATAAAAAACATCAGTGCTTTTTGCAATCGGGTGATTGTGTGCAAGCGGCCTGAGAAACCGTGGACGATCCAAAATATCTTAAAAACCGGATTTGGCAAATATCCGTTTCTGGTGGTCCGGAATTTTTCCAGTGAAGCCAAAAATGCAGTGGTTGAGGAATTACGGCAACAAAATTTCGACCTCATTCACGCCGAAACATTTTATGTCATGCCACATATTCCCGAGACCTCAGTGCCTATTCTGCTGGTTGAACAGACGATTGAATATCTGGTGTATCAGCACTTTGTGGAAACCATCAGTTTCCCGCCGCTGCGGTTCCTGTTTTCGTTTGATGTCGATAAAATCCGCTATTGGGAAGAATATTACTGGAAACGCGCGAGCCGCGTGGTAGCTATGTCGCTTCCGGACAAGCAGATTATGGAGAAAGTCGCTAATCTGGAAGTATCTATTGTGCCAAACGGCGTTGATACCAACGTATTCAGCTTTCAAAAAAAACGAATTGGTCCGAACCCGAAAATATTATTTGTCGGTAATTTCAAATGGTTGCAGAATCGTGAAGCCGCTAAGGAACTGATTCATAATATCTGGCCACTTATCCAGAAACAAATACCTCTGGCGCAGCTGTGGATTGTCGGACACGATCCTTCTCCGGACATTCTTAAATTTAAAAGTAAAACTGTCCAGATTGCTGAATCTATGAAAGATATCCGGATGGCATATCGGCAGTCAGATGTGCTTCTGGCGCCAATTTTTGGTCCCGGCGGAACCCGATATAAAATTCTCGAATCAATGGCGACCGGCTTACCGGTGATTACTACTCCCCAGGGTATTGAAGGTCTGGGAGTTACGGATGGAAAAGAGGCGCTGGTGCGCAATCACGCCGAGTCATTATCTCAGGCAACTGTTACAGTCCTTAAGGATGAGAAAAAATATAAACAACTGGCACGGAATGCTAACCTGCTGGTCCGAAAAACTTATAGTTGGCCAATGATTGCCAAAGCGCTTGATTCTATCTATGAAGCAGTCGCCCGTAAACTAGTATGAAAAAAGCAGTCGATTTGTCCATTATCATTGTTTCATATAATACTTGGAAACTGACTGACCAGTGTCTTGAATCAATCTTCACAAGTCTTGCCAATACTTCAATTTCTTATGAAGTGATTGTAGTTGATAATGCCTCCAAAGACCGCAGCCCGGAATTAATTAAGAAACACTACCCTGCGGTTCGATTACTGAGTAATAAAGAAAATGCCGGGTATGGTAAAGGAAATAATCAGGGAATTAGAGCAGCAACTGGTTCTGTTGTATTACTTCTCAACTCAGATATTCTGGTACTTGATCAGGCAATTGAGAAACTCTACCGGTTTTTTATGACCCTTCCGGCAAAGTCAATTGCCGGTGGAAAACTGTTCAATCCAGACTATTCGCCACAGGATTCATGCGGACCCGGGTATACATTACCGGTTATTTTTACGGCGCTTTTCCTCAAAGGTGACCATTTACATTTGACCCGTTATTCCCCGAACGAGGTACGTAGTGTCGACTGGGTGATGGGTGCCTGTATCGTGGCCAGGCGAGCTGATTTTACAGCTGTGGGCGGTTTTGACGAAAACATTTTTATGTATATGGAAGAGATTGACTGGCAGTATCGGGCAAAGCAACAGGGATATGGGATTATTTTTTATCCACAGGCGCATTTTATTCACAAAGGGGCAGCCAGCAGTAGCGGGCACCGGACCCCGATTCTGAATGTCTTTCAAGGGCTCAAGTATTTTTACAAAAAACATTACAGTTTAGCGGCAAATCTAACTTTACAAGTATTATTAGTGTACAAATCATTATTAGCAATTGGGTTGTTTACCCTATTGAATAGAAAAAATGATCAAAAACTCTATGTTACCGCCTTAAAACTGGCCTTATCATGAAAACTAAAGTTTCGATTATTATCGTTAATTTTAATACCCGGGAAGTGATCAGCAAATGTTTAATATCACTGTTTGAGAACTACGCTCTTGAACTTAAGGCTAAAAAATTTGAGATAATTGTGGTTGATAATGCTTCATATGATAACTCAGTTACCGAAATCAAACGTTTGTTTCCGAAAGTCTTGCTAATTGAGAATCGGGAAAACATGGGTTTTGCCCGGGCAAATAATCAGGGAATTCGTGCTTCGCACGGTACTTTCGTATTACTGCTTAACCCGGACACGGTAGTTCCCAAAAATGCAATCACTCAGGTGGTTGATTACATGGAAGGACAAAGCCAGGTTGGAGTAGCCACTGCCCGGCTGGAGTTAACGAGCGGCGAGCTCGATGATGCTGCACACCGGGGATTTCCAACGCCCTGGCGCTCTCTCACTCATTTTTCCGGATTAGGAAAATTATTTCCCCATTCCGTGTGGTTGAACGGATATCATTTGGGGTATCAAAACCTTGATATTCCTCACGAAATTGATGCCTGTGTGGGAGCGTTTATGTGTATCCGGCGCACAGTGGGTGAAAATTTAAACTGGCTGGACGAGAACTACTTCTGGTACGGGGAGGATCTGGATTTTTGCTATCGGGTAAAACAGGCGGGGTACAAAGTAGTTTTTATTCCAACTGTAGCGGTAACTCACCATAAGGGTGTAGCCAGCGGCATCAAAAAACACTCACGGGAGTTAAGCAGGGCGGATCGGGAAACAAAGTTGCGCGCCACACGGGCAAGATTCGAAGTCATGCGGATATTTTATCGCAAGTTTTACGCGCAGACGTATCCGGCGTGGGTGCGATTCGTAGTGTTATTTGGAGTATGGTTAAAGGAGCAGATTACGCTCTTCAGCTTGAATTTTTAATCGCAAATTGTTATGAAAATTGGCATTGACGCACGCTTATGGAATGAAACCGGCGTCGGCAGGTACATGCGGGCGCTAATTAAACACCTGCAGGCAATTGATACCCGGAATGAGTACGTGGTATTTGTGCGGCCACAGGAATTTGACAGTATAAAGTTTCAAAATTCCCGCTGGACAAAACAATTAGCTCATGTCCGTTGGCACACGCTGCATGAACAATTAGAAATGCCAAAACTGTATCGGAAGGCCAAGCTTGATTTACTTCACATTCCGTATTTTTCCGTACCACTCGCAACACCGCAGCCGTTTATCGTCACCATTCATGACCTGACTATTTCACATCATGCAACTGGTAAAGCCACGACATTGCCGTATCCTTTATACCAGTTTAAACGTCTGGGTTACTCGTTTGTGCTTACGCAGGCGGTGAAACGGGCGGCGAAAATAATTACGGTTTCGGAAGCAGTTAAGCAGGATATTGTGCGGGAGTTTGCAATTTCTCCTGATAAAATTTCCATCACCTACGAGTCAGGTGAGTTTGAAGAAAACCGTGATAAGTCAACTTTCCCGGTGCCCAAAAAATATCTTCTGTATGTGGGGAATGCCCATCCGCATAAAAATTTAATTCGGTTAATTGAAGCGTTTGCACTCATCCGTAAACGTATACCAAAACTCATGCTCGTGTGTATTGGTAAACATGATTATTTTTATACGCGCTTGCAAAAAGAAGTAGCCAAAAGTGAGGCAGCGGCCAATGTGTTGTTTCCCGGAGAAGTGACCAATGCGGCACTGGCGCACTGGTATACGCACGCTGCAGCCTTTGTGTTTCCGTCACTGGCAGAAGGATTTGGAATCCCCGGGCTTGAAGCCATGCAATCCGGCTGTCCGATAATTGTTTCGGATATTCCAGTTTTTAGGGAAGTGTATGGCAGTGCGGCCAGCTTTTTTGACCAAACCGACATTTTGGATATGGCAGATGAAATTACCAGCGTCGTGACTAGGATCAAATTGCGCCAGGCACTTATTTCGTTGGGTAAAACGCAGGTGAAAAAATATTCCTGGAAAAAAATGGCTGAAAGCACCCTTGCCCTTTATGAAAGTTGCACTTTGTTACGATCACCTCAATAAATTCGGCGGGGCAGAGCGGGTTCTGATGACGCTGCACGAATTATTCCCGGAAGCACCGCTGTATAGCGCGGTTGTTGATAATCAACAGGCTACGTGGGCCAGTGAGTTTCGCGTGCGCTCTTCATTTATGCAAAAACTACCAGGGGCTGCAAAACGCCATGAATGGTATCCAGGGATTCCGGTGTTTGCATTTGAATCATTTGATTTTTCTGAGTTTGATGTAGTTATCAGTATTACTTCAGCTGAGGCAAAGGGAATCGTTACCAGTCCGCACACATTACATATTTGTTACCTGCTCACTCCGACCCGGTTTTTATGGTCACATTACTGGGATTACTTTACCCGACCGTTACTTCGAAAATTGTCATTACCCTTAGTTTCACTTCTGCGGGTATGGGATGGGTTTGCCGCCGCGCGTCCTGATAGATACATCGCTATTTCGAAGACGATTCAACAACGGATCTGGAAATACTATCGCCGGAAAAGCACCGTAATTTACCCGCCGGTAGACGTCAACAAATTTAAAATTCCCGCCTTCGCCAAGGCTTTGGCGGGCAAGCAAAATTCAATCCGTTCGGCAAGCTCAGGACAGGAATTAAAAATTAAAAAAGAAAGCTATTTTTTAATCGTTTCCCGCCTGGTTGCGTATAAGCATATTGAAATTGCAATTAAAGCGTGCAATGATTTGCAGTTACCGCTCAAGATTGTAGGGATTGGTGCGGAATTTAAGTCACTCAAAGCCATAGCCGGCAGGACGATTGAGTTTATGGGTGAAGTAACTGATGAAGAACTAGTAACACTTTACCAAAACTGTAGCGCATTTATCGCTCCGCAGGAAGAAGACTTTGGAATATCCATGGTTGAGGCGCTGAGTTGCGGCAGGCCGGTAATTGCGTACCAGTCTGGTGCAGCCAGCGAGCTTATTACACCACATATTACCGGTGAGCTGTTTTATCCGCAATCACCGGAAGCTTTGGCAAAAATTTTGCGCAAATTTGCAGCCAGTCAGTATAATAATAGATTATGTCGTGAGTCTGCAGGGCGCTTTTCCGCTATGCAATTTAAACGTAACTTTTTAAACTATATAGAAAAGGAGTGGAAGCAGTTCCGGCAAACTGTTTCCTGACGCCATGAATATTGTGATTTTTGCAGGTGGGGTAGGGACGCGTTTGTGGCCGCTGTCGCGGAAGCGTTCACCCAAACAATTTGAAAAAATAGTCGGTAACAAATCTACTTTGCAGCTTGCGGGTGAGCGCCTACAGCCGGATTTTGGCTGGAAAGAGATGTTCGTCTCCACAAATGAAGCCTACGTCCCGATTGTGCAATCACAACTTTCCGAGGTGCCTCCGAAACAGATCATTGGTGAACCGGCCATGCGTGATGTGGGACCGGCGGTGGGACTCGTGACCGCAATCCTCGCCAAAGAAGCGCCCACGACACCCATGGCGATTCTGTGGAGCGACCATTTAGTAAAAAACGATGCCCTATTTCGTAAAATTTTAAAATCAGCCGGGGAACTGGTGGCGGAAAATCCCGATCAGGTCATTTTTGTTTCGCAAAAGCCGCGATTTGCCAATGAAAACCTGGGTTGGATTGAATTCGGCAAAGAAGTAAGGCACAAAAACGGTTTTTCGTTCTGTTCACTGGTTAATTTTCAGTATCGGCCAGACCGCAAAACAGCGGAAAACTACTTTAAAAGTGGTCACCATGCGTGGAATCTCGGGTATTTTGTGACGACTCCGCGCTATTTACTGTCCCAATACAAACGGTTTGTTCCCAATTTGTATTCAGGGTTGATGCAAATTCAAGCTGCATGGCAAACCGGCAGATACCATGAGACACTGAAAAAAGTCTACCCAACCTTTGAAAAAATCGCCTTTGACAACGCAATTTTAGAAAAACTTGATCCGTCTTCCTCACTCGTTATTTCGGAAAATATCGGCTGGAGCGATATTGGCGCCTGGGAAGCGCTCAAAGAGGCGCTTGAGGAAGCAAAAGATAAAAACGTAACGCAAGGAAACGTACTACTTACTGACACGGCTGACTCACTGATCTATAATTATACAGGACAACTGGTAGTGACAATTGATCTCAACGATTTTCTGGTAGTTAATACCGATGACGTACTTCTGGTTGCCAAAAAATCGTCGGTTTCGAAAATCAAGCAGCTGGTACAGAATCTGGATGGTACCGAGCATGAAAAATTAGCGTAACAAGATTGTCACTCCCCATTACCACGCACCATGTATTATTTATTAAAACGTTGCATTGATGTAGCCGGAAGTATAGTCATCGGCTTTATGTTTTTACCAATTGCCGCCCTTACTGCTATTGCAATCAAACTTGATTCGCCCGGACCGGTACTTGCGGATACACCAATGCGAGTAGGGAAAAATGGCAAGCTCTTTAAACTCTTTAAATTCCGCTCGATGATTACGAATGCACACGAGGTCTTACGGACTGATCCGACTATGCGCAAACTGTATCAACAATACAAAAAAAACAGCTATAAATTGCATGATGATCCCCGGGTCACCCGGGTTGGAAAATTTATCCGCAAACATTCGCTTGATGAAATTCCGCAGCTGGTTAACGTACTTATCGGTGACATGAGTCTGGTTGGGCCGCGCCCTTACTATCCGGATGAACTCATAGACCAGCAAAAGAAATATCCGCACACGAAACAGCTCGTCAGCATTGTGCTTTCAGCCAAACCGGGTTTGACGGGCAACTGGCAGGTGTCAGGCAGAAGCGAAGTAAACTTTGACAAACGCATCCAGATCGATGCGGAATACGTAAGGGAACGATCAGTTTTACATGACATTGAGATTCTGCTGAAAAGCCCTATGGCGATGGTGACTGGCAAGGGCGCGGTTTGAGAAATAGACGGGAGTGCGATATAGTAGTGAAGTAATCAGTGATCAGAAATCAGTAAACAGAACTTACGTACAGGTCTTCGCTGTAAGTTGTACTTGTCATCCCGAACTTGTTTCGGGATCTCAAGCGCCTGTGATGCTGAAACCCGCTTCGCTGCGAGGTGAGCAAGTTCAGCATGACAGTAGACTGAGTCAGTCACGAGTCAAGTAGAAATTAAATACTATCAATTTTCTGATTGCTGATTACTGTTTTTTTTGATTTCGAACACATGAAAAACCTGCTCAAGAAGTTTGAACATCCAAATCAGACTACACAACCTGTCGTGACCAAAGAAGTGCCACAGGACTGGGAATTTAAGAAAATTGATATTTCTCAAACCACTATGCCCAAAAAACGATTTGCCAAATTCAATTTTAATAAAAGATTATTACTGATTCCACTTATCCTGGTTGCACTCCTCGTGGTTATAACGGTTGCAACCGTAATTCCCGCTCAGGCCGCCTGGAAAAAGGCGCAGGAATTACAAACAATAACCACTCAGCTGGTTGACGAACTGAAAAACCAGAATCTGGAAGGCGCAAAAGCGAAGCTACCCGAGGTGCGCAAAAAACTCGACGAGACTAAACAGGCAGTTAATGCGGTCCTTCCGCTGAGGGTATTGCCGGTTTTGAGTCACTACCATCAAGACATGTTGCACGGGCTTAATGCGGCGGGTTACGGGCTTGATGCGGTTGAAATTGCGGTTTCTGCAATTGAACCATACGCTGATTTATTAGGTCTTAAAGGCGGGGAGAGTTTTACCGCCGGTTCGGCTGATGAGCGGATCCAACTCGCGGTACAAACACTGGAGAAAGTGACGCCAAAAATAA
This sequence comes from Patescibacteria group bacterium, assembly GCA_003524845.1. Taxonomy (GTDB): domain Bacteria; phylum Patescibacteriota; class Microgenomatia; order UBA10105; family UBA10105; genus UBA10118. The sequence continues at coordinate 17,886 of DQGR01000065.1, read as the reverse complement.
CAGAGATCGGCGACAAAATTGCCTTACTTGAAAAAGAAGTTGATGCAATAGATCCTGAACGGTACCCCGAATCACTTCAAGGTAAACCGGTGCGTGCCAAAATTATCGAAGGCAAAAATCTGCTCGCCGAGACTACCGGACTATTCCTCAATGCTCAGCCGCTCTTAGAGGTTTTGCCGCAGCTCTTAGGCCAGCCTGACCCCAAACGTTATCTGGTGTTATTCCAAAACGACAAAGAACTGCGTGCAACCGGCGGATTTATGACGGCTTATGCCATTTTTCGCATTGAACAGGGAAAATTCATCGTGGAAAAATCAGATGATATTTATGAGCTGGATGATCAGATTAAACCTAAAATAAATGCACCGCCGGAGATTCTGACCTACCACAAAGGCGTCTATTATTTCAATATTCGGGATTCTAACCTCTCGCCGGATTTTTCAGTTTCCATGCAGCAATTTAAGGAGTTGTATCCGAATAAGTGGGATTTTGACGGGATAATTTCCGTAGATACGCACGTACTGGTTGAATCAATCAAAATCCTGGGCACGTTTGTCGTCAAGGGCCGGACGTTTAGTTCAGAAATTGATGAACGATGCGACTGTCCCAAAGTAATCTACGAGCTTGAAGATTATTCGACCCGGCCGGTTGCCTACGTGCGGGAAGATCGCAAAGATGTGCTAGGCGAGTTACTGCTGCAAATTATGAAAAAAGCCCTTGGCGTATCTCCTTCACAATATTGGGGGCAACTCTTCCAGATGGCGATTTCCGAGATTAACCAGAAACATATTCTTGCGTTCATGGAAGATGAAAAATCGCAAAAAGGGGTTGAGTCGCTTAACATGGCGGGCAGGATTGCTGACGGAGTCGAGATGCTGGGTTACAAAGACGGAAACAACTGGGATTATCTTCATGTCAGCGATGTAAACTTTGCCGGAGCAAAATCAAACCTGTTTGTGACCCATGAGGTGAAACAGGAATACGAAGTTGCAAATGATGGAGCGCTCACGAAGACTATTACCATTGACTACAAAAATCCGGCGCCGCCTTCGGATTGTAACCTTGAATCCGGCGGTTTATGTTTAAACGGAATTTTACGCAACTGGGTGCGGATTTATGTGCCCAAAGGCAGTGAACTTATTTCAAGTAAGGGCAGCCAATCGCCGAAAGACGAAAGTGGCGTTGATATGCAGACCTCGGAAGGTTTAGGAAAAACTATATTTGAAGGATTTTTGACGGTGCGGCCGCTGGGTTCAGCGCAACTGACGGTGAAATACAAACTTCCGTTTAAAAAAAGCGGTGACAAATTACCATTACTCATTCAAAAGCAGGCGGGAACTGATGGTCACGACTATACAGTTTTGGTAAACGGAAAGCAGCGGGAAAAACTACCTTTGAAAACCGACGTGTTATTACAGATAAAGTTGTAATTAATAGGATTTTCGCATACAGTCATTGCGAGGATCCGCCTTAGGCAGAGACGAAGCAATCTCTCGCTAATGTCATGCTGAACTTGTTTCAGCATCTCTTTACTTAGTTCATGGGATCCCGAAACAAGTTCGGGATGACAAGTGGTAAGTTCTCGGCTCCGCCTCGAACCGTAAAAGTTTGTTCTTGCATTTCTGATTTGAAAGGATTGTAATAAACCTATGGATGGTAAACCAGTTTCAGTTCAACCAGCCACGTCACCAGTTGCTGTACCACCAGCGCAACCAGTTCCTACTCCATCACCAAAGCGCTTACCAAAGATTTTAGTTTTGTTAGTTTTACTTATTATTGTTTTGTTTGCTGCTGGCGGGTATTATGCCGGAAGCACCAATTTTCTTCAATCTCAACCAGTAGCTTCTCCAGAAGTCTACGCCTCTCCACAACCAATTGCGTCTACTGACCCGACTGCGGGGTGGAGAACGATAGAAAGAAAAAATTGGAGTTTTAAAGTTCCGCAAGGCTGGAAATATTTAGAGTGTAGTGACACAGCTATTTTTGTAGATCCAAATCATGCAAATGATGAAACGAAAGAATGCAATTTTGAACCTTCTGGTACATTCTGGGTGACAAGGTCTCAAGAACATATTCCTCCTTCTGACACAACCCCACCAACAGGTAATGAAATTTATACAGTAGTCTCTGACAGAAAAAATATATTGATTAACGGAAAACAAGCTATTTATCAACATGAAGATCGATTTGGTAGTCAAGGAGCGGGAAAATATTTTGTTGCTTATGTTACGGAAGATAATGAAACTACAACATTTGCGTATACAGATGTAACTACAGAAAACTTATTTGCGCAAATCCTCTCCACGTTTAGGTTTGTGGAGGAAAGTGTTGATACGAGTGGATGGAAGACATACACAGACTCTGTTGGAGTGTTCCAATTCAAATATCCTCAGGATTACCTATTAGATTTAAATTATGTTTCCCCATATTTAAACAGAAAAATAAGTTGGCGATTTGAAAATCAATCTTATGCAGATTGCAGAGGAGATTGTCCTGTTGTTGATTCAATTGAAAATGTCACCATATCTGGTCAAAATAGTACGAAAATCAAAGGCTGGACTGGAGAAATCGGAGGAAATCCAGCACAATCATATATAAAGTACGAGATACCAACTAAAAAAGGTAAATACTTTTTAATTACGCTACAAGAGTTACCAATCATGTTGACAGAAGACGAACTGAATTCATATAAGAATCATAAACCACAACCTATAGACAGTGCTGAAGAGGAAATTTTTTCTCAAATTCTCTCCACGTTTAAATTTTTGTAAACTTCTAATTTTAAGTTTTGCACACAGATTATAATTTTCATTACTGTTCGAGGCAAAGCCGAGAACTTACCTTATATAGATCCTGAAACAAGTTCAGGATGACAATTATGAAGCTTCTCGACTCGTCCTCTGATTCGGAGGACTTGCTCGAAGAATAAGCGAGCGTAAAACTTATGAATCGATGCTATAGCTGCGAAGGCGTGGTCATTAAGCGTAAAAATATCGGTGAGGCGGATAAACTCCTTACCGTGTTTACCCGCGAGTACGGGAAGAAGGTGGTGATTGCCAAAGGCGTCCGGCGGCTTTTTAGCAGACGGGCCCCGCATTTGGAACTGTTTTCGCACGTACGACTACTTCTTAACCGCGGCAAAACTTTTGATTATGTAGCAGAAGTTGTCAATATCCAGCCATTTTTGACCTTGCGCACGCGGCTGGAACGGATTAGTTTTGGATATATTGTCCTGGAACTGACTGAGCGCCTGACTGCGGAAAACCAGGAAGCACCCCTTATTTTTGAACGGCTCATCAACTACATTTCGGTGCTAGACGATCATGAGACGCAAAGAAGCGAAGCTGCACTGGCACTTGCCGCATTTAAAGTGTTTATTTTGGAAGAACTTGGTTTTATACATCGATTGGACACAGCGACTAAGGAATGGATTGATGGTCAAATTGAAGAAATATTAAACGCGCCGCTTAAAAGCCCATTACTCTTGACAACCATTCAAAGCGGTTTATAATTAGGTGCAGCGTTGACCTCAAGGGCATGAGCGAGCTGATTTGGAAAAAGTGTCCTGTATTTTTCGAACGAAGTGAGAAGTTCATGACAGATAAAATAGTTCTCGCTGACGCTCGAACAATAACTTACAGGGAATTAGGGTGGAACCACGGTAGTAATTATCGTCCCTTCTCAAAGTATGAGAGGGGATTTTTTATATGAGTGTTGATTCTGAGAAAATTTTCACACGTAAAGAGATAGAAACCATTACAGGTTTAAACCGAAGTGAAATTAGGACGACCACACCTTATATTAGTTCAATCCATGAAGACAATTCGTTAGGAAGAGGAGTGAATAATTATTCACTACGAGATGCCACGTTATTGATGTGGAATAGAATACTAACCGACCAGTTCAAGTTTTCCAAACATGAAGCAAATAATTTTTTAGTATCCTCTGACGATTTTTTTCCAAAGTTTTTCGCACTTGGAGAATTATTGCTAAACCCGGATATTTCACTTCAGTCTCTGATTTCCGCATGTCCTCTTTTATCAGAGGACGAAAAAGAACTTATTAGCGTACCAGGTTCAACATTAAAAGCGAATTTCAAACGTCAAAATCAAATTACAGACCCAATTTTTATGAAACTGGGGAAAGCGATATTATTAGGTAGATATTTAGTAGAGAATGGTAGAAAGGTTGAAGTATGAAGAAAATATTTATGGGAAGCATACATGAATAATCTACTTGACCAAATTACCGCTTTAGCCAAGCGCCGGGGATTTATTTATCCGACGAGCGAGATTTATGGAGGACTGACCAGTTCCTACGATTACGGGCCGCTCGGAGTTGAACTATTAAATAACATTAAACGCTTGTGGTGGAAAGAATTTATTACCAAGCGCGATGATATGGTTGGGTTAGACAGTCAAATCATGCTGCGTCCAGAGACCTGGGTTGCCAGCGGCCACGTAACTTCTTTTGCCGATCCTTTAGTTGAAGATAAAGTTACGAATAAACGCTATCGAGCAGACCATTTGATCGAAGCCTGGTTACAACAGCATCAGGATATCAAAGATGTTGTGATTGAAAACATGTCAATTGACGAGATGGCTGAGTTTTTGCAAACCCATGCGGTGAAAAGCCCGGATGGTAATGACATCACCCGGCCAAAGAGTTTTAATTTGCTGTTTGAAACACATTTGGGAGTTGTCGCAGGCGAAAAATCTACCGTTTATCTGCGGGGAGAAACGGCGCAGGGAATTTTCTCAAATTTCAAAAACGTGTTGGACTCTACCCGGGTGAAACTTCCGTTTGGAATCGGGCAAATTGGGAAATCATTCCGCAATGAAATCACTTCCGGCCAGTTTGTGTTTCGGACGTTGGAATTTGAACAGGGGGAGATTGAATATTTTTTTGATCCGGAGGGCACTGATTGGGAACAATTGTTCAAAAGTTGGCAGGATGCGATGTGGCACTTCGTAACCAGCACATTGGGCATTAATATAGAAAACCTGCGCTGGCGCAAACACACTGACAAGGAGCGTAGCCACTATAGTAAGGATACTTATGATCTGGAATACCATTTTCCATTTGGTTGGAAAGAGTTATGGGGAATTGCGTATCGGACTGATTATGACTTAAAACAGCACATCCAGTATTCGGGCGTAGATCTCCAGTATCGCGATCCGGTCAGCGGGCGCACATTTGTGCCACACGTCATTGAGCCGGCAGTAGGAATAAACCGTCTGTTTTTGATGGCGCTGGTTGACAGTTTTGTCGAAAAAGAAAAACGGACCGTATTACAACTCAAACCGCAATTGGCACCAAAGTTGGTAGCAGTTTTTCCGCTGGTAGCCAATAAAGAAGAGCTGGTGGCCAAAGCCCACAGCGTCTATAAATTATTAAAAGCTCATGATCTGGCAGTAGCCTGGGATGAACGGGGGAATATAGGTAAACGATACCTGTCACAGGATGAAGCCGGAACTCCATGGTGTGTGACCATTGACTATGATACACTGAAAGATGACACGGTGACGGTGCGCGATCGGGATACGACAAAGCAGGACAGGATAAAGATTACAAAGTTAATAGATTATTTTCATTCGTTATTCTTTGAGTGAGGCGCCTTAGGCGCCGAATCGAGAAGTAATGTTATCCCCGATTACGATCGGGGATCTATCTAAATAGATTCCCACCTTCGCGGGAATGACACGTAGTGTCAGTTCTCGACGGAGTTTATCCCGATGACTATCGGGACTCGAACAATAAATAGCGCACTATTTATTTAACTATTGAAGGAGATTCATGAAAAACAAATCTGCCCTGATTATTTCAGTCGTTGTGCTTGCCGTGGTTTTGATCGGCGGTTTTCTGGTTATCAAAAACCTGACTCAGCCGGTAGCACCAGTTATTGAGGAAGAGGAAGAAGTAAGTAACCTGCCGCCGGCTGATCCTTCGATTGAAGTGAATGTAACTCCAAAGGCAGATGGTAAGGCGGTAATTATGATGATTTCCAAAATTCCCCCGGGTACGCAATCCATCGAATACGAGTTTAACTACACCACCGGTGAAGGGTTACCAAAGGGAACGATTGGCAAGATCGATGTCAATGGTAAAAGTGAGCTGGAACGGGAAATACTACTTGGTACCTGTTCGAAAAATAAATGTACGTATGATACCGGGGTCACTTCGGTGAATGTCGTTTTGCGGTTTAACCACCCAGATGGCGCAACCCAACTCAGCAAAGATTTTTCACTCGAGTAAACAACTTATTTCTGCCACTCAAATGTAAGCGGTGCAACCTGAAAAAATTCTTCACAGTCAAGACGTGTCAGATCCTGCTCGCCGCAGATTACTTACTAATTTCGTAGAGCAACTGAAACCGCCAAGGCTCAGTTATGATGTTGATCTTCGGCTCAATCGGTTTCTACAGACTAAGATTTCACGACGTATAGCTTTAGCTTCAGGAATAGCTGCTGCAACTACTTATGTGTTTCCGCGCGTGTACGGTTCAGTTATCGAAGCTATGCGCATGCCGGATGACCTGATACTTCAAGATCTGAGTGAAATTGATTCGAATTCAGTTGCTTTTGGTAGTTCTCCGCATAACAATAGCCTTGAAGAAATGTTGAGCCTAAATGAGCAGATCGGTTATGACGCACCGACCACCAACTTGTTTCACACTTGGGATATCAGTGGTAGAAATTGGCGGGATCAAAAGGTTGGTAGGCCGCACGTAGCTCCGAAAGTCACCAATGATGAACTTTTTCATACCGCAAAAACATTTGTTGACCATGATGTGCTGACGATAATTACGACTGGTCCGGGAGAAACGGGGAGTGACCACCGATTTCGTTTGCTTGATCTGGTTGAAGGCGACCCGGGGCTAGTTGCTTATGTGAGAGACTTTGCCCAGCGCTGTAAAGATTTGGAGGAAATGGTAATAGTCAGATTGTTTATTGAAGGAAACGGTAACTGGTTGTCGTATGGCAATAATGGACTGAATACTTCGCGGGATTATATAGCGGCTTGGAAAAAGACAGTTGATATTTTTCGTAAGGAAGGGGCTGATAACGTTTTGTTTTTCTGGTGTCCCAACAGTACAATTAATCCGATAAACACCGCGCCGATTGATACGTATTATCCGGGGCCCGAGTATGTTGACATAGTTGGCGCAAATGTCTTTGACCGGCATCAGACAGAATTAATTAGTATTTTAGATGGACATCTCACATTTAATTTCGACGGTTATTTTGTACAACCTGACGTTTCGCCGCTTGCCAATTTTGGCAAAGATATAGTTTTTTTACAAAAAACAGAAAAACCGAAAGTGTTAGGAGAATTTGGTTCTATGCGCCGAAACCAGGCCAGGACTGTGTATGAAGAGACAATTGCAGAACTGGCTATCCGGGCCGGATTCAAACAACTGCTCTGGTTTTTCTGGAATAAAACCGGCCAGGGTATTCTTGAGAGAAACTGGATGCCCAGAGAAGACCAAGGAATGATTGAGATGCTTAATCGAATGACCCACGCGCCCTATGCGTATCAAAAACCAAAGCGCAACAATCGGGAACAATTGCTTTACCAATTATTCGCCGCCTAACGAATTCGTTACTCCCCGTATCATCACTTTGATCTAGTTTCATTTGATGATTCATTTGGTGAAAACCTCTTGACATTGCGTGAAAATTGCAGCAAAATAGTGTAAGATGGTGAGATATGGTGAAGATGTCGCGAGTTGGATATTATTTGGGTGAGTATAAGCATAATTTAACTGCTCAAAACCGACTCGCACTTCCGAAGCGATTTCGTTTTGAAATTGAAAGTGCAGAAATTGTATTAGCAAAAGGCGATGGTAATTGGATAGAGGGGTTTGCGGTTGAAAAATGGAAACAGATAGTGCAACAGTTCTTAACCGTGCCTTTTACCGAAGCTGAAGGAAGAAATTTACGGCGAAGAGTGTTTGCTTCGGCAATGTTAGTTGAGCTCGATGCCCAGGGGCGGATTGTCATACCTGATCCACTCCTGATCTGGGTGGGTTTAAAAGGAAAAGTAGGAGAAGAGGTCGTGGTGCTGGGCGTAGGTGACCATTTTGAAATTTGGAGTAGCGCTCAGTTTGAAGCACAGGTGGTGAGAAAGTCCTGAAAATGTCTGTCCTGACTTTCTCATTTCCAGTTGTATTTCATACGCCGGTTCTGGTTGGGGAAGTTTTATCGTTTCTGCCGGATATAACTGACGGGTGGGTGGTAGACGCAACTGCCGGCGGCGGCGGTCATACCAGAGAAATTTTACGCACGGGAAGAAAAGTTCTGGCAATTGATCAGGACGTAGAGGCAGTCAATGAGTTGAAACGTCAGTTCGGAACTGAACTTGAAAAGCAACAACTAAAAATTGCCCACGGTAATTTTGCACATTTATTATCAATAATAAAAACAAACAAGGTGCAGTCGGTAGCCGCAGTGCTGTTTGATCTGGGATTATCTACTTTCCAGATTAAACGGTCAGGCCGGGGATTTAGTTTCCAGTCTGATGAAGCACTTGATATGCGGATGAATACAGAAGCAGCAGAGACGGCAAAAGATTTACTGAACCGCGCATCGCAGGAGGAATTGACGGGAATTTTCATCAGATTTGGTGAAGAACGGCTGGCTGCGCAAATTGCAGAAAAAATTGTGCACGCACGCCGTCAGAAAGCACTAGAGACGACTGAAGAATTGGTGCAGCTGGTAAATGGAGTTTACGAGGAAGCCCGGGTGCATTCACTGATGTCGCCGGCAACGAAAACATTTCAGGCGCTCAGAATTAGCGTAAATAATGAGTTGAATGCATTACGGAACGCACTGCCGCAAGCATTTGACCTGTTAGAGCCAAACGGCAGATTGCTGGTTATCAGTTTTCATTCGTTGGAAGATCGCATCGTTAAGCAATATTTTCAAAGTCAGGTAGCTTCGGGAAAAGCTAGATTAGTTACGAAAAAACCAGTAGTGGCGGGAGAAGCCGAAGTGAGAAGTAATCGCAGCTCCAGAAGCGCAAAACTACGAGTTTTGGAAAAATATGAATTTCAGTCCAGTCAAGTCGGAAGTTAGAAAAGTTCACACTTCAAAATTACCCTATTTATTAGGCAGTTTCGTCCTCATCCTATTGGTAGCACAGGTTCTGGTATCAAATCGTTTGGCAACCAGTGGGTTGAAGCTGACTAAAATTGAAACCGAGATCCAGACACTCACCGAAAACAGCACTGACATGCGGCAGAAAATCGCCTCTTTTTCCTCGCTCAAAACCATTGAGGACAAAGCTAAGGGGATGGGTTTTATAGTGCAAACGAAACCTGTGTACCTTTCGCAAGAACCTCCGGTGGCATTTGATTTACCATAATCTCAAATAACTCACGCTTATGATCCGGCAACGTCTGATCTTAATCTGTTTTATTTTCGCGTTTATTATCGTGGTGACACGTTTGTTTTACTGGCAGATCGTGCGGGGGGTGGAACTGTCTGAGGCTGCTTCAGATCAATACTACTTTAAACTCAGCCTGACTCCGACCCGTGGAGAAATTTTGTCAGCTGATAAGAGTCCGTTGGTCAGTAATAAGGCCGCATACCAGGCCTATGCCGAGCCGAAAAAGATTACGAACCAAAAAGATTTTGCAGAGAAAATTACTGAACTACTTAATCTGGATACCGAAATTATTGAAGAACGCATATCAGCTGAAAATATTGTCTGGGCGCCACTGGCACACAAAATTGATGAAGAGATGAAGTTGCAACTGGAAACGCTCGCAATTCCAGGACTCGGGTTTGAAAAAGAGAGTAAACGATATTATCCGGAAGCATCAATGGCAGCCCAACTTCTTGGGTTTGTGGGGAGTGATGAAAATGGCAATGATACGGGGTATTTTGGTCTTGAAGGCTTTTATGATCAGGCGCTCAAAGGCAAGCCGGGGTCGCTCATATTGGAAAAAGACGCGCGTGGTTTACCTATACTTCTCGGTACTAACAAACGGATCACGGCTGAAAACGGGCAAAATTTGGAGCTTTATTTGGATCGTGCCGTGCAGTTTATCGTAGAAACGAAACTTAAAAATGCGATCGAACGCTACGGGGCAAAAGAAGGATTGGTCGTAGTGATGGACCCCAAAACCGGAGGTATCCTCGCGAGCGCAAGTTTTCCCGCGTATGACCCGATTAAATTCTCCGAGTTTGACAAAGCTACGTATTTAAATCCCCTGGTTTCCGCAACCTATGAGCCGGGATCTACGTTTAAAACGCTAATCATGTCAGCCGGATTGAATGAAAAAGTGGTTGAACCCAAAACAACTTTCAAGGAAGAAGGTCCAGTCAAGGTAAGTGAGTATCTGATTCGAACCTGGAATAATGAATACCACGGTGAAATGACGATGATTCAGGTACTTGAACGTTCTTCAAATCCAGGTATGGTATTTGTCGGACAGCAGTTAGGCAAAGATAAACTCTATGATTATCTTGAAAAATTCGGCATTGGTGAAAAAACCGGAATTGATATTGAGGGTGAAGCCATAGCCCAAATCCGACCCAAATCCGAATGGCGGGAAATTGAACTCGCAACCGCCTCATTTGGCCAGGGAATTGCGGTGACGCCGATCCAGATGGTGCGGGCTGTTGCAGCTCTTGCCAATAAGGGAGATTTGATGGAACCGCAGGTGGTGAAAAAGCTCATCGATCCGCGTGGGAAAACCATTGACCGGCAGCCAAAAAAGGTGCGGCAAGTGATCAGTCCGGCAACTGCCCGGGTGATTACGGAAATGATGGTAAATGCGGTGGATCAGGGTGAGGCTAAGTGGGCGAAACCTCCGGGATACCGGATTGCCGGTAAAACCGGAACGGCGCAAATTCCCGTGGCTGGCCACTACGATGCAGAAAAAACCATTGCCTCATTTGTCGGATTTGCACCGGCTGATGACCCGAAGTTTGTAATGCTGACTTTACTTCGCGAGCCGTCAACCAGTCCTTGGGGGTCAGAAACTGCCGCGCCCTTATTTTTCGCAATTGCCAAGGAACTTTTCAACTACTACGGCATTTCACCACCATAATTTACGCATGCTGTCAATGTTGTTTTGATATGTTATCATAAATTCAGTATGGCTCGAAGGCTCAGCACCGATGAACGTACACGGATTGCAGAAAAACTGATGGAGTTAGGAAATCTAACCATAGCCGCATTAGGAATCGGACAGATTTTAAATAGACAGACTGATCTTATTGCTGCAGGTGCAGGAATTGGCGTATTCTTGCTCATGTACTATATTGGTATTGAAATTATGAGAAAGGGGTGATTCGTATATGAATGTGGGATTACTAGTTATGTTAGCCGGTGTTTCGCTTGCTGCAATTTTGATTGCGTATTTAGTCATTCAGGATAAGTAATGTGTCAAATACATACCCATTTGAATTATAGATTTTCCTTCGTACGATTCAGTTCTCTTTACTATTTGATACATGATTTACTACTTCCTTGACTACTTAAGATTTTCAACATGCTTCTTTGATAAATAAACTCGTTTTTTTGTACGACCGAGATAGTTTTACTGTATAATTACTTAGTGAACTTACAATCATTCAAAAACATTTATCACGGAATCATCGCTTATCTGGCGGCGGTTTGGTACGGTTTTCCGAGTAAAGAATTAACAGTTATCGGTGTCACTGGAACTGACGGGAAAAGCACTACCATACATCTAGTTCGCCACATCTTAAAATCAGCCGGGAAAAAAGCCTCGATGGTATCAAGTGTCTACGCAGAAATTGGCGGAAAGCAATATGACACGGGTTTTCATGTCACGACTCCTGACAGCTTTATGTTGCAAAAGTTTTTACGCCAGGCAGTCGCGGCAGGGGACAAATATATGGNNGCAGAAATCGGCGGCACCCAATATGACACCGGATTTCATGTCACTACCCCTGACAGTTTTATGCTGCAAAAGTTTCTGCGTCAGGCAGTGACGGCAGGGGATAAATTTATGGTTTTGGAAGTAACATCCCACGGTATTGACCAGAACCGGATACTGGGGATTAAGTTTCAAATCGCGGTACTCACGAATGTAACTCACGAGCATCTGGATTACCATAAAACTTATGAAAATTATGTGCGGACAAAAATTAAGTTGTTGGAAAGAGCAAAAGTGGCGGTGGTGAATAAAGATGATGAATCTTACCGTTATTTATCCATAAAACCCATTGCATCAAATACTCCTAAATTTGTGGAATCCCGCCAATTTTATACTAGAATTATCTCTGTATCATTGGAATCTTCATCTAGCCCTATTATTATTACGTACAGCCTCGTAGATAAAAGTGCTGATTTGACGCCTAAAAAATTTTCTTTCACTACTCCCCTACTAGGGGAATACAACCGATACAATTGTTTAGCGGCAATTTGTGTAGCGCAGCAGCTGGGTCTTGCTGATACTGACATCAAAAAAGCCCTCAAATCATTTACCGGCATTAAAGGCAGATTTGAACTTATCCCGAGTTCATCCGGATTACAGATTATTATTGATTTTGCTCACACACCCAATGCTTTTGCCAAAGTCCTGCCCACAGCCCGAAAGCAAACCTCTGGCAAATTAATTCATATATTTGGTTCTGCTGGTTTACGAGACTACACTAAACGACCGCTCATGGGGTGGGAAAGCGCGCGTTATGTTGATTACATTATCTTAACCGAAGAAGATTACCGGACTGAGGACGTGAACCAGATCATTGACGAAATAGCTAACGGATGTAAAAAACAGGGGGCAAAAGAATTTCTACCCAAAGATTATTTATTAGCAATAAAACAAAAGTCACCAGTCTTTTTCAGAGTATCGGACCGGCAGGCAGCAATTATATTTGCAGTTACCAAACTTGCCCGCAAAAACGACACCGTTATTTTAACCGGTAAAGCGCATGAAAAAAGCCTGTGTCGGGGAACAACTGAATATCCGTGGAGTGAACACGAGGCAGTTGCCAAGGCACTGAAACAGAGAAAGTAATGCTTACCGTTAACAACAATTTTATTTCCTTTTCAATCTTCGAAAAATTTCCTGAACTTGTTTGTGTCATGTCAATGCGGGGAGCCGGCGATTTGTATATCAAAAATCTCAGGCAGCCGGAAAAGGTACAAACTTTCTTAAGTCAACTCGCAATTAGACCAGATGAACTGGTGAGTATGGAACAGGTGCACTGCGAGCATGTTGCAGTAGTCAATAAAGAATTTCGAGGTAAAACTATACCTGGCGTTGACGGTTTAATCGCATCGGAACGGGGTATTTATTTAGGAGTTAACGCTGGTGATTGTGTGCCGATATTTTTTTATGACCCAAAAACTTTGATGACTGGAGTTATTCATGCGGGTCACAGAAGCACATACCTATTAATTACTGCTGAGTTTATTCGGTTCGCTGAACGTCAGGGAGTACGTGTAACTAATCTTTTAGTAGCGATTGGGCCACATATTGGCGGTTGCTGTTATGAGGTTTCAGATCATCTTGCGCATGTCTTTAAAACAAGGTTTCCCAGTGAACAGGTGGTTTTTCAAACTCAAAACAAGTGGCACGTGGATTTAGGTGAAGCTAATAAGTTAAGTTTGCTCGAATTGGGAGTGCTGCCTGAACACATTGATGTACCTATTACCTGCACGAGTTGTCAGAATGACCGGTATTTTTCATATCGCAAAGACAGCAAAGCAACTTTTGGCGAAATGCTTGGAGTGATTGGAATACGAACCGTCTGATCCTGGACGCTCCGCCAACTGGCGGATTGCCAGGATGACGTTTTACTTTTATCAGGTTTTATAAATTATGAAAAGAGTAATTTTACCTCGAAGATTGCAAATAGGTGACACAATTGGAATTATTGCGCCTTCAAAACATTTGAGTGATGATGACCATTTTATCCTGAAGCGGACTACTGTGGTATTCGAACAGATGGAATTTAAAGTAAAACCAGGTGCGCATCTGTTTGCAGTTGACCGTTACGGCTATTCTGCCGGAACTGCAACTGAGCGTGCAGCAGATATAATAGAATTGTTTTCCGATGATTCAGTCACAGGTATTTGGTGTTGGCAGGGTGGGCAAACGGCCAATATGGTACTTGATTTACTTGATTATGAATTAATTAGAACCCATCCGAAGTTGTTCTTAGGGTTTAGCGATAACACCGTTTTATTGAACGCAATTTATCAGAAAACCGGACTCGTTACTTTTCATGCGCCTGACCCAAAAGTGTATCCAAAAGAAGAACCTTTTGCATCAGAATACTCGCAAGTAGAATTTGTTAATCGTCTGGTAAACGGTGAAGCAGGTCAAATTAGAAAGAAAAGTGACTGGAAAGCAGTGCGTCCGGGCCAAGCCTTCGGGCAGCTCATCGGCGGCAACTTGCGCAGCTTACTTAAACTTGCCGGGACGCCTTTCTGGCCAGACACTCAGCGCGCGATACTACTGCTTGAAGATAACCATATCGGTATTCCGGAAGCAGAGTATATGTTGACGCGGTTGCGGCATATGGGAGTATTTGCGGCGGTGAGCGCAATTGCCGTAGGTTATGTATATGGTTTTCAACATCGGTATAATAGAGTAGCCCAGTTTGAAGATATATTACTTGAAGTGAGTCGAGACTTTACTTTTCCGATTTTAAAAATTAACGAATTTGGCCATAAATGCCATAATACGTTTTTGCCGATCGGCGGCGCGGCTTTCGTAGATACGGAAAAACTGGAATTTAGATTAGAACCGTGTGTAGTTTAAGAATACGAGAAGTTACATATCGAATTTTATTTAGAAAATCTTGTCATGCTGAATTCATTTCAGCATCTAATGTCGCTAGTGATCCTGAAACAAGTTCAGGATGACAAAGGACTTGTGTAATTCTTGAATTATTATGAACTTAACTGACCGTTCAAAATACCACCGTATACATTTTACCGGCATAAAAGGGGTGGGGATGACGGCGCTGGCTATTGTGGCGCGAGAAATGGGAATTGCAGTCAGCGGATCTGATATCAGCGAAGAATTTCCCACCGACGCTACACTTAAACGGTTTCATATTCCCTATGCGACAGGATTTAGCGAGTTAAACATTGCAGCGGGCACTGACCTGATTATTTATACTGGAGCGCATCAGGGGTCAAAAAATCCGGAAGTGTTTGCCGCAAAAATGAGAAACATACCGGTAATGCCGCACGGGCGCGCACTTGGGCTGTTTATGGAAGGCAGCCGGGGGATTTCCGTCGCCGGCTCACACGGCAAAACGACTACTTCAGCGATGGTGGCTACGGTACTGGTGAAGAGTGGACGTGATCCTTCGTATGCGATCGGGTGCGGCGAAATTTTGGGGTTGGGAACAAGTGGCCACGCAGGAAAAGGCGAATTTTTTGTAGCAGAAGCCGATGAGTACATGACCGAACCCGGGGCAGACGCCACACCACGGTTTTTATGGCAAAAGCCGGAACTACTTATAATTACCAATATTGATTTTGATCATCCGGATGCGTATGCTGATCTTAATGCAGTCAAGCAAGCATTTCTGACGTTTATAAACGGACTTGCAGTAAACGCAACAATTGTTTTAAACCAGGACGACCCGCCCTCTGCTTCACTGTTGCCGCTGATTAAGCATAAAGTAGTCACGTATGGACTTAAAAAAACTGCGCAGTTTCAACTGGTTAATTTAATGTTTCATGAAGGAAGAACAAACTTCAGCGTTAAATTTCCGGATACAAAAGTGCACGAATTTGAACTGGTAGTACCTGGGGCTCACAATGCGGTAAATGCGACTGCAGTGATTGCCGGGCTTACCAATCTGCAAATTTCGCTCGAGGAAATTAAGAACAGACTGGCGGCATTCCGGGGAACGCGGCGCCGGTTTGAGTTGATCCTTGAAAAAGACGGCAAACTTATGTTTGACGACTACGCGCATCATCCAAAAGAGATTCGCGCCACCTTAAACAGCTGCCGTGACTGGTATGGGAAACGCCGGCTGATCGTCATTTTCCAGCCCCATACCTACTCCAGAACGCTCGCACTTTTGCCGGAATTTGCCGAGAGTTTCACCCAGGCCGATACAGTTCTGGTTACGGAAATTTATGCCTCACAGCGGGAAACGAAGCGCGGTGACGTTTCCGGAAGACACCTCACTGAAGCCATAAAAAAGCACCAGGAGGAGGTATATTTCGTGCCGCAAAAATCCGATGTGCTAGAATATGTGAGGAGTAACGTGCGTCCCGGGGATCTAATCATGACTATGGGAGCTGGAAATATCTACAATTGGATACCTGAGATTGCCGCACTCCTCTAGCCATCAGCATGGATACTTACTCACTTCTGACACAAGATTTAGGTGAGGGTCGGGTTAAACGGCAAGAAGGACTTGCCCGCTACACCACCTTTAAGATCGGTGGCCCGGCCGAATTCTTTTACGTGGCCCAGTCTGTTGAAGAACTTACCAAAGCGTTTTTAGCTGCCAAAAAAGCTGGAATCAAGTTCTGGCTCTTGGGCGGCGGCACCAACACGCTGATTTCCGACTCCGGATTGCCGGGACTGGTGGTTAAAAACGAAACCCGGGGAATTAAGATTGTCCGCCAGTTGGGCCAGGTCAAAAATGGCAAATCAGCCGTCAGGCAGGCACTCGTGGAAGCCGATACCGGGGCGCTTATTAATCAACTGGTGCGTTTCACCTGCGACCAGGGATTTAGTGGATTGGAAATGCACCTGGGGTTACCCGGAACAGTCGGCGGAGCCCTCTTTATGAACTCAAAGTGGACGCATCCGACGGCGTATGTAGGTGATGTTTTGTATCAGGCAAAAATTTTGACTCCTGAGGGGACCATTAAGCTCGTTAATAAAGACTATTTTAACTTCGGGTATGACCAGAGTATTTTACAAAAAACCCGGGAAACGGTGGTTGCCGCGATATTTTTACTAAACAAAGCAGACCCGGAAAAATTATGGGTCCGGGCACACGAATCAATGGAGTATCGCAAGCAAACACAACCCATGGGAATTCAAACTGCGGGTTGCACATTTCGTAATATTGCCCCGGCGCAGGCATTGCGGATTGGCACTCCCAATCAGACCACCTCAGCCGGTTATCTCATTGATGCTACTGGACTCAAAGGAGCGATTCACGGCAAAGCTCATTTTTCAGATCAGCACGCAAATTTTATCATTAACCAGGGTGGAGCCACTGCTCGTGATGTGAAATGGTTGATTGATGAGGCAAAGGCACGGGTACAGGAAAAATTTAAGGTAACGATCGAACCGGAAATCGTATTACTCGGTAAGTTTAATTAACAGAAAAATATGGAAAAACTAATTGTTCAAGGTGGAAAACCATTACGCGGTGAAATTGCGGTCAGCGGCGCCAAAAATGTCGCCATGAAAGCAATTATTGCCGCATTACTGACCGAAGAGACGATTCACATTAAAAATATTCCGCTCATTTCTTCAGTGTTAGGGACTGCCCGCATCATTACTTCGCTCGGAGCCAAAATCAACCGGACCGATCACGAACTGACCATATCCGGTAAAGGCGTACATAAATTTCAGGTGCCACTTGAGTTGGGCGGATTGTACCGGACTGCAACCATGACCATTGGTCCACTCCTGGCGCGTTTTGGAAAAGCAGTTGTCCCCAACCCCGGCGGGTGCCGACTGGGGAAGCGACCGGTTGACTGGCATATCCATGCGCTTGAAAAAATGGGGGCGACGATTACTTATCAAGACGGATACTTTGTCGCCGTAGCCAAACAACTGCACGGTACAAAAATAGAGTTTGCTAAAAATACGCATACGGGTACAGAAACAGTAATTTTAGCTGCAGTTTTAGCTGAGGGTGAAACTGTAATTGAAAATGCCGCAGCTGAGCCGGAGGTTGATGATCT
>DQGR01000067.1 GCA_003524845.1 Patescibacteria group bacterium | reverse complement strand
ATATGGTTGGCAGTAATGGCCGCTCATTACTATTTGTTCATATTCAGCTTCATGATCACGGACATACTGCAATGCCTGTTTGTAACCATCAGCCCATTCAGATGCGCTCTCTCTACTCCAGGTGGAATAATACGATCGTAAATAAGCAAGTTGCGAAAAACCGATCAATAAGGCAATTACTAATAATAGTATTTTTTGTTTGAACGGTGAGAAGAGAGCGGTAAATTGCCACGCTCCTTGTGTGATAATCACCAGCATTATGGGCAATATATTCAAGCTGCGGAGTGGATTACGGGGTGGAGTAGTCAGCGCTGTGGGTAACGGTGCCACTAGTAACCAGAGGAATAGAAAATATTTCAGTTTGCCGTTTGTCCGAAGCAAAAAGATAAGCCCGAGGAGAAAAAACGGTAACTGCCAGAGATACAATAAACCAAATCCCTGTATGGTACTGCGACTGTTGCCACCGGCGTTTACAAATAAAAATGCGGGATCCCAGTTTGAAATATACGATCCGATTAATGCTTTTACCGGCACCAATCGGCGGTTATAGATGAGGCGAGTGAGTAAATTATTGCCGGCGGCAAGAATTTTTTGACTACTTTCCACATATTTTTTGTCTAGTTCAGAGATAGCAAAAATAGTCGTCTGTTTATAACGCACCATGCCTTGCGGTGTTGTCATGGCTCGCGCAATTGGAATAGTTAATGTTATTAATACAACTCCATAAAACAGCAAAACTTTCCAATTTATATGTAGTAGTTTTTGGATAAAGATTACGCATGAAGCAAACAATAGGATGGGAACCACTAGTTGAATACTGCGGTAAAAATAGAGACTGAGACCAAGTAATAGCGCAGAAACGATTAATAGGTGTCCTTTTTTAAACCCTTTAAGAAAATAATAAAATCCAAACGCAACAAAAAAAAGGCCGGCATTGGCTTCAAAATTGGCGCGCGAAAACTGGACTGACCAGGGGCTGATCGCAAAAAAAAGCGCGGCCAGCAAACCAATTTTTTGGCTTTTCAGTTGCCTGACATTTTCTTCGTTACGTAGTTTTGTCAATTCGTACGTCAATCCATACACTGCCAGAACCGTGAAAGTACCTATGAACGCTGAGGTGAACCGCGCCGAAAACTCATTGAGGCCAAACAGGGCAATCGGAATTGTAGTCAGGTAAATTATTCCTGGGGTTTTATAATCATCAAATGAACGAAACAGCAAAGGCAACGGTGTGCCATATTCATCTTTGCCGGTCGTCAGAATTGAATACGCGTTATACGCAATTGCGGCTTCATCCCAGTAAAGAGACACGGGAACGGTTCCCAACCGATAGAAGCGCAGGACACTCGCAATCAAAAGAATACCTGCCAATAGGAGTAAGGTTCGACTTAAGGCGCGCGCTCTGATCATAGTAATTGCAGGTAATTGTACTATGTCTGGTGAGGTTGAGTGTTGGGAGAGGTAATTTTTTAAAAAATTACTACTATTTATATTCAGGTTTAATCATTTCCGGAAAAGTTTTGTAGAGTTTGGTAATTTTGGGATCAATAACCAACTGGCAATACGGTTGATACGAATTTTTGGTGTAGTAATCCTGGTGGTGTTCTTCGGCCGGATAAAACCGGGTAAACGGAACAATTTCCGTAACAATTTTTCCCGGATAGAGTTTGGCATCTACAATATCCTGTTTCACTTTTTCAGCACTCGCTTTCTGTTTGGGTGAATGATAAAAAATTGCTGATCGGTATTGGGATCCCACATCGTTACCCTGACGATTTAACGTGGTCGGATCATGTAATTTAAAAAATACTTCGTAAACCTGTTCCAGAGAAATAACAGTCGGGTCAAAAGTTATTTGAATTGTCTCAGCGTGTCCGATAGTCCCGCTACTTACTTCTGCATAAGTTGGATTTTGCGTTTTGCCGCCGCTATACCCTGAAATCACTTTTACAACACCTTTTAGTTTTTTAAAAATTGCCTCGGCACACCAGAAACAGCCGCCGGCAAGGGTTACCGTTTCTGTTTGGTTCATGTCGGATTAAACGTGAATAGCACTTGGGCAAAATTCACAATTTTATTGCCTCTGATCTGAATGCCTTCAGAGCGCAACAGTTCTTTTTTGCGCTTGAGTTCTTTACCCCATGTTTCACCCATAAAGCCGCCGAGTGTACCGTCACTTTTGACCACCCGGTGGCAGGGTACAAGGGGCGCATCCGGGTTATGACGCATTGCCTGGCCGATGGCCTGATATGCCTGGGAATTAACCGCCTGGGCCAGCGCTTTATAGGTAGTGATGTGGCCTTTGGGTACGGTACGCAGCAGCTGATAAATACGGCGGTAGAGCTCAGTCATGAGGTCAGTATACACTAAAAATTGTGCAAAGCCGGAGGCTTTTTCAAGGTTTGGGAATATGCTACAATGAGTTGAATTAATAATTTGTGTCTTTCTGACGCGAAATTTACATGACGGACAAGGACGAAAAAGACGAAAGGCAGGTCAAATCGGATAAGCCGTACATCCCAAAAGTCACCTTAAATGCCGACCGCGACACCTTAAAAAAAATCAACCTGGTAACCGTGGCATACTCACATGTTGAACGGGAATGGTTTCCAACTCAGGAGGCATATGAAGCAGAGGTTGAGGTTGAGGAACGGGCAGGTGAGGTAATTGCGGCAATTGAAAAACTGGGAATTAAAGCCAAGGGCGAACCGGGTAACCAGTATTTTCTAACTAACTTGCTGGTAGACCAACCGGACATCGTGGTTAACCTGGTTGATACGCTCCGTGGTCGTGATTTACTCCAGCCGTCGGTACCGGCGGCGCTTGAACTTTCAAATATTCCTTATACCGGCGCCGGGATTGACGGGCTCGTGATTGGCAATAATCGCAATATCACCAAACGCCTCATGATCGGTTATGAGATTCCTACCCCTAATTTCCAGTTTATCCGTCGATCAGGCACGCTGGTGCAGGAAAATCTGGGGTTGCCGCTCATTGTTAAACTCAATGAAAGTGGCGGTAGCGTCGGTATTGACAAGCACGCCGTAAAAGAGACACTTGCTGAAGCGCAAAAACGGGTTGACGATATGATCACCAAATACAAAATACCCGTAATAGTTGAACAATTTGTTAATGGTCCGGAGATTACGGTTTGTGTATTTGACGACGGAATTAAAAATCACGTGTTCATGGGGCAGAAAACATTCCGTAAGAAAACCGACGGCAAGTATTATTTCACCAGTTTTGAATCATACAGTGATGAACATGCATACACCTATCGTCCGGTGGAAGAATCATTGCGTTTGAAAATTGAACGGCTGGCAGTTCGCGCCTTTAACGGCCTGAATCACAAAGATTATGCAAAGTTTGACATCCGTATCGATGATGTCACCGGGACACCGTATTTTACCGATTCTAATCCGAATACCGCACTTGGCCCGGACACGGGTTTGCCGTTTACTGAAGTTGCGGCAATGTACGGAATTGATTTTGAAGAAATCATCGTCAGCCTGCTCTCCAAATATGCGAAAAACCTCAAATAAACCTGGGTTTCCGGAAATGAAGCGCGTGCGCCAGCGGACAGATTCCCACTGCGGCCCGGCAGTACTCGAAATGCTCCTGTCCGAGCTCAAAATTTTTATTAATCAGGAAAAATTCGTCGCTGCCATGAACGTTGAGCATAAACTCAAGCATCATGGTATGACGGTAACCGAACTGGGTGATTCAGTTAAACGAATGGTGCCCACCGTCAACTTCTGGTATCGCCGTGGGGCAACTGTCAAAACTCTGCATCAGCTGGTTAACAAACACGAGGTTCCGGTTGGAGTGGAATGGCAGGGAATTTTCGGCAAAGCGAGCGACGGAGATGACGGTCATTATGCTGTGATTACCCGGATTCACCCGGAAACCAACCTCGTCTGGCGCGCGGATCCATTTGGTAAATTTGCCGGTAAAGACACCCGGATGAGCCTGAGACGGTTTGTCAAACGCTGGTGGGATTTAAACGAAGTCGTGAATCCGAAAACCGGCAGGATTCGCCATATTCGTGATTACTGCATGGTCTTTATTGTTATCCCCAAACGCAAAACCTTTCCGCGCGAACTCGGACTGCACAAGTTATAACCACTTGTTATATTGCAGGCTCACTGCTGACTCAGTTACACTGTAAGCGTGGATGCGCTTTCAGTATTTAAAAATCCGGAACTGTTAACCATTTTTACCTATGCTCCGGCAGGCCTGGGGCACTTACGTGTGACCGATGCCTTGTACGAGGGTTTGCCGCGAGAAACAAAATCCCTGCTTTTGGGAGCTCATGATACCTCAGTGGGTACAATTCATCGCCTGGTCAGCGTACACCCGGGGGGCAGGCAGTTTATGGAGTGGTGGCAAAACGGATTACCGGAAAGTCTGTTTACCTTTGTCTATCGGAGATGGTTACGCAGTCACACGACAATTCTCTACGAACAGATTACGACTATTCTGGATCAGAGCCTGAAGCCGCCGAAAACCGTCCTCTTCATTTCCACTCATTTTGGGTTAGCGCACCAGATTACCACCCTTAAAGCACGAATTGAAAAAGAGCGGCATATCCGTTTACTGCTGGTTGTCCAGGTAACTGATGACAGTCCGCAGCAACTTTGGTACGTGCCCGGTGCTGATCTATTAGTGGTACCCAGTGACCGGACTTGCCGCAGGCTGACTGACTTTGCCAAACAGTTGGAAGTAACAGTGGTGCCGATTCGCGTCGCGTCGTATCCGATTAGCTTGCGACTCAAAGATGCACTGTCAAAACAGGCGAGAGATGAACGGTTACTGCAATTATCGCCTGGTAATTCAGCACAAATTCATGTTTCATTGCCGATTTCAGGAGCTGCGGTTGGTCTGACTTTCTTTTCGCAGCTTGTTGATTATTTATATAGCTTAAATTCCCGATTTCATTTCCACGTGATTGTAAAAAGTACTTCGTACACGCGAGCTTTTATTTCTGAGATGAGCCGGAAAACTTTTGCCACACTCTATACCCGGATGACTGACCGCGAGATTGTCGATACCTATCAGGAAGTATATGCACAAAAAGTGATTGGTCTTGAGATTACGAAACCGAGTGAACAGGCATTTAAAGCGCTCGTCACGCCGCGACAACGAGGTGGAGCCATATTACTTTTTTCCCGGGCTATTGGTAGGCAGGAGTTTGACAATCTGGATTTCCTGCGCCGGCACAACCTAATTCCCTTGCTGAGCGAACGAAACTATTTGTGGAATCAAGCGCTGAATCTTAATCGCGCACAACCCACGATGAATGAACACATCATGCGTGAAGCTAAAAACTGGCGTGGTGTTTGTATACCAGATACTGCGCATCATGCAGCTCAGTTTATCAACTGGGCGCTTGCACAAGGGATTTTCCACGAAATGTACCACTGCAACGTTACTCCGAAAGGTACTGATGAACACCAGCATGAGTTGCAAAGTGACGGTGTGCGGCAGTTTTGGAACTTGGCTGCCGGACTGCTTACCGGAAAAAACTAAAAATTACGCCCAGTGGTATACTAGAAAATTATGCGTCCACTTAAATCCCGCACCATATCAGACTACATAGTACTCGTCAAAGAACTGGAAAAAGAAGAAATAAAACAAAAAGAGTACGGCAGTATGCTTATTCTTTCAATTATGGAGGAAGTGGGTGAGATGGCGCGGGCATACCTGGCTGAACATGGACGAAAAGCGACGAATATTAAAGCCCAACAGGACGAGACCTATAAACAGGAATTAGGAGATCTGTTGCTGTCGATACTTAAGCTCGCTATCTACAAAAACATCAACCTGGATAAGCGGTTAATTTACACATTGCGCAAGATCCGTTACCGCAAACTACACCCAAAGAAGTAAGATTAGCTAAGCCATCTCAGCCTCAAAATGGCGCTTCGTGGTACAATTATTATTCCTATGTCGCAAACTAACGGCTATTTTCACAGTCAAACGTATGGTACGTGCACGCCGGAGCAAATGCGCCGGGCAGTTCTTAACTATCTTAAAGCCGATAGCGATCACTCGTACCGGTTGGTCATTGGTACTGACAGCCAGGCTAAAAACGGCAATGGCACTGATTTTGTGGTCGCGCTTATTATCCACCGCATTGGCTGCGGCGGCATTTACTTCTGGAAACGGATCGAGGAAACTCGCCGGTACCTACTCAAACAGCGCATGTTTCAGGAGGCAATTTTCTCACTCGCCGCAGCTGAGGAGTTTTTGCAGTTATTTAAAACTGACGGTATTTCCAAATTTGACCTTGAAATCCACGTTGACATTGGTAAAGTTGGGGATACGCGGGACCTGATCGCCGAAATCGTGGGCATGGTTCGCAGTTCTGGATTTATGGTCAAAACCAAACCCGATTCCTTCGCCGCCTCCAAAGTCGCCGATCGACATACGTAAGACTTACTTCACCACATCGTCTCATGCCACCAAATAATAATTTGTTAGTTGCGGCGGTTGCGTGGGCGAGGGCGATTTTCTCTTACCTCAGGTGTGGGTTGCGGCGTAAGAGTGGGTGAGTTCGTGGTTGATGGGTGCGGCAGCTGCGGACAGCCGCCTTTAGGTTCAGTTCCTTTGACAAAATATTCAGTTTTTCCATTACACGGCAAAGTAACTACGTCTTCAGGTTGCACGAGCGGCTCATCCGCTTTATTCTTTAATACTTCATTCATGATCTGATTCCAGATTGGGGTAGCTCCGGTGATACCGGAAGCAATCTGTTGATTCATAGGCGTATTATCATTGTTGCCTACCCACACAACCGTTACAAGTGAGGGAGTGTAGCCGATAGTCCAGTTGTCACGTTTTTCATTAGTCGTACCGGTTTTCACTGCAACGGTTTTGCCGGGAATCACGAGTTGTGAATTTTGGCCAAACGCCGCACTTCTTACACTATTATCCGCTAAAATATGTGACAGGATAAAACTAATGCCGCTACTAATCACTTCTTTCGGTTTCGGCGCCTCACGAGTGTAATACGTGCGTCCGGCAAAGTCTTTAATTTCAAGTAACGGATTTAAATCAACCCGTTTGCCGCTATTTGCTAGAACTCCATACACGGTTGCCATATCGAGCATGGTGACTTCGCCGCCACCCAGGGTCAGCGCCAATCCAAACCGGTTCCGGTCTGTCCAGGTCGTGATCCCTAGCCGTTCACCCATATCAATCATATTTGATACTCCCACTTTACTAAGCACTTTGACCGCGGGTACATTGTACGAATTTCCCAGTGCCTGACGAATTGTGACGGTACCGTGGAATCGACTGTCATAATTAACTGGAGAATAGGGAGGTGCGCCGACAGTGGTATAGGTAATTGGAGCATCCTCAATGGTAGTTGTCGCAGTCATGCCCTGTTCAAACGCAGCCGCATAATTGACCACTTTAATACTTGACCCGGGTTGGCGCTGGGCCAGTGTCACATTGACGTTGCCTTGTTCAGCTACATTGGAGTAATCTTTGGAGCCAACCATGACGAGAATATCACCATTTTTAGGATTAGTGATCAAAGCTGCACCATTACCCACCTGTAAATTTTTAAGTGATGCAACCACACTGGTAACTATAGATTGCACTTTTTCCTGCATGCCCAGGTCGAGCGTAGTCGTAATCCTTAACCCTCCCTGATCAATAAGACGCTGGCTATATTTTTGCGCGACCAGTTCTTTGATATACATGACAAAATGCGGAGCTTTAATATCCGCAATTTCCGGCCGGATAGCAAGTGCCACCGAAAGCGCTGCATTTGCCTGTTCTTGAGAAATAAACCCCTGTTTTACCATACGCAGAAGTACCTCATGCTGGCGTTCTTTTGCCAGTTGCGGCCGGGCGCCGTGCGGCGAATAGATAGAGGGTGCAGCCGGTAACCCTGCAAGCAGCGCTGCTTCTGCCAGATTTACTTCTTTACTGCTTTTCCCGAAATAGCGTTGGGCTGCCGCTTCTATTCCCCAGGCAGTTCCTCCGTAGGGTACCTGGTTGAGATACATTTCGAGGATCTGGTCTTTCGTATAAATGCGTTCAGTCCAGACCGCGAGCGCAATTTCCCGCAGTTTCCTCAGTACCGTAATTTCCGGGGTGAGGAGTGAATTTTTAATTAACTGCTGGGTGAGCGTTGATCCACCTTGGATATTTTTTTTAAACACAGTTTCCCGGATCGCCCGGATAATACCCCGGGTAGAAAAGCCATTATGCTTGTAAAAGTCAGTGTCTTCAATCGCAATGGTAGCTTGCTTAACCATCTCGGGAATTTCTGTTAAGGGAATTGGTGTGCGATCCTCATCGCCATGAATTTCGTAGAGCAAATTGCCGCTTCTATCAAAAATCTGAGTCGTTACCGGAATAAAGCGCTGGGTAAGTAAGCGAGGATGGGGTAAATATTTAACGAAAAGATATAAGTTGTACGGGATAAAAACAAGCAATAAGGTTATAATGACGCCCAGACTAAAACTGAGCAGCCAGGAGGGAACCCATCTAAAAAACAAAGGCCGCAAGCGAGGCACTTTCACCTGTAATTGCCGGCTTGATGGATCGGTACGAATGCGTAAATGAAAATGTGGCAATTTGAATGATATTTGTGGTAAGTGAATGCGCCTGAAGAGACTAACAAAAGTCCGAAACGACTTTGCAACGAGCAGCAGAATTTGCTGAACTAACTTTAGTATAAAGTCGGGTAGTTGCGGAAAAAGTATACTGCCTGAACGCAACCATCTTTTAATTCCTGGCACGGCTTTTTGAAATAAGTAAATGACAATACTGCCGATTGCCGCGAGCAAAATTAGAATAAAACGCAGATAGATTGATTTGACGGTAAAAATATCTATGGAGGGAAAAGCGGATTTTTTTCGCGATAGCTTCATCGCAAGCGTTATACCATACAATATAGGTCTTTGGGAAGCTCTGGAAAAAAGTTATCGAATCGTGTGAACCGGATCGTTTTCGTGGTTACAGTCGATGCAATACAACCCGAACGCGTCATGGACCACGAGTTTTTCTTTCACCTCAATATGTTCAGTCTGATCCGAGCGCGCTAACTTATCAGTACTCGTATCAATTGGCACTGATTCTTTCAACTGTTCGGTAACTTTCGGCTCCGTGCCCTTGATAAAATACTCAAAGCGGGCAGGGCAGGCGTTTTCAGCTTGCGGCAGAAGACCCGTTATCGAACACACCTGCAGTCCGACAATCCCATCAGGCTGTTTTGGCCAGGTTTCTTTTTTATCACGCAAATAAAAACCCATGATTTTATTCCAGATTGGAGCAGCTCCGGTAACCCCGGAAGTGAGATACGGGTTCATTTTTGTGTTGTCATTATTACCCACCCAGGTGGCGACTACCACTTCAGGCGTAAAGCCAATGGTCCAGTTGTCGCGCATTTCGTCAGTAGTTCCGGTTTTGACTGAAACTGCCGGGTGACCGGAAACCTGCAAAAAGCTGGAGCCAAAAGCGGCAGAGCGGGCGTTCTGGTCAAGTAGAATATGCGAGATTAAAAACGCCGTTTCCCGGGAAATCACCCGCGGGCCGTTAATTAGCAATTGGCTAATTATTTCGGCATTTAAATTCGCATCCTGATATTCTTCCAAGACATTCCCGTTTGCATCCTGAACTTTTAAAATTGCAACCAGGTCTTTGCGCAGGCCGCCATTGGCAAATACGCCAAACGCAGTCGCCATTTCCGTCATCGGTACCTCGCCGCCGCCCAAAGTCAGCGACAATCCAAACCGGTCAGGATCGTTTAAAGTCGTAATTCCGAAGGCTGAAGTCGAAGCAGTCATCGTTTCCACCCCATTGAGTTTAAGCATTTTGACTGCCGGAATATTATACGAGTTGCCCAGAGCAAACCTGACCTGCACCGGCCCATGAAAGTTGCCGTCATAGTTTTTCGGGCAATATGGTTCCTGAAACGTGCCAAAACAGCTCGGCTCGTCAATGAGGACGCTTGCCGGAGTCACGGTTTTATTTTCAATGCCAATTGCGTAATTTATTGGTTTAATTGAAGATCCGGGTTGGCGCTCGGCAATTGTCACATTAAAATTACCCGATTCTGATGCAAAATAATCAGTTGACCCGACCATAGCCAGAATTTCTCCCGTGTACGGGCGGGTGACTAAAGCCGCGCCGTTGCCGACCTTGTAAGTTTTAAGTTTGGCTACTTCTGATGCCACCGTTGCCTGCGCAAAATCCTGCAATTCCAGGTCAAGTGTGGTGGTGACCCGCAGCCCGCCCTGTTCAACCAGCTTTTCACCGTACTTCTCCACCAATTGTTTTTTTACATACATCACAAAATGTGGGGCTTGAATTGGCGTCGTCGGTTGTTGAAACGTAAGTTCATAAGTTGCGGCTGCATCAGCTTCTGCCTGCGAAATATAGTGGTCTTCCACCATACGCTTTAGTACGGTGAGTTGGCGTTCCTGGGCAAATTCCGGATTTGCGCCAAACGGCGAATACCGGGTTGGCGCCTGCGGTAATCCCGCAAGGAGTGCCGCCTCAGCTAAATTAACTTCCTTAATATTTTTTCCAAAATACCGTTGGGCTGCCGCTTCTATTCCCCACGCTGTTCCTCCATACGGCACCTGGTTAAGATACATTTCTAGAATCTCGTCTTTGGAGTAGCGCAGTTCGACGAGGAGCGCTAAAATAATTTCTTTGACCTTGCGTTGCGGTGTACGTTCTGGCGTGAGGAGCGCGGTTTTTACCAGTTGCTGGGTAATTGTTGACCCGCCTTGTAACTGCTGGCGCAACACCAGCTCCTTTAAGGCGCGCACCATGCCGCCAATTGGACTTACTCCCCGGTGTTTATAAAAATCCTTGTCTTCAATNNGTCCGGTTTTCATCAACAAAAATATTAAACAGCAGTTTGCCGCTGCGGTCGAAAATTTTGGTTGTCAACGGAGAGTTCAATGAAGATAACTTGTTGGGCGACGGAATATCTTTCAAAATAAACCAGTAAATCCCGATGAGAATAATTCCGGCCAAAACGAGCGGCGCCACCATTCGTTTTGAGCGCAAATGCTCAGGAAACCGGATCCGTTCCCGAAGTGACGGCCGGTGCGGCGGCAACAGAAGTTGCAGTAGTAATTTCGGTTTGGCCCGGGTGATTCGATTTCGTTTGCTTCCCTTTACGCTTTTTTTACGTGTTTTTGGCATGGACGTATTATATACTATGATGAGTTTTGTATGAGTAATTTTGCATTTGGGGGTAACTGGGTAGACTTGCTGATCATTCTATTTTTGCTGTTTTACATTCAGGATGGCTGGCGCCGCGGTTTTATCGAACTGTTTTCTGACCTCGTCGCCTTTGTAGTTGGGTTTACGCTGGCTCTGAAACTGTATCCAATAGTTTCACAGTTTCTGGTGGCCCAATTCTCATTTCCAATTGGGCTGGCTAAAGCGGGCGGGTTTCTCATTCTGGGGCTGTTTTTTGAACAAGTTCTGGCAGTGATCGGTAAAGCAGTTCAGGGCAAACTGCCCGGACGAATTTCTTTAAATCGGGTCAACGTCAGCTTGGGGATTATTCCAACCGCTATCAATGCACTCCTGATTCTTGCTTTTACACTGTCGATTTTATTGGGACTACCGATGCAACCGCAGTTTAAGCAAGCACTTTCAAATTCGAAAGTCGCCGGATTTATAACCTCTCGCACACAAAAATTGGAAACAGCACTTACTTCAGTATTTGGTGACGCCATTTCTGAATCACTTAATTTTATTACGATCAAACCGGTTTCCCATGACTCAGTTGATTTAAATTTTACTCAGTCTGAGCTGACAATTGACGAAAGAAGCGAACAGGAGATGCTCGCCCGCGTCAACACCGCCCGCCGCGATCAAGGGCTCAATGAACTTATTCTGGATGATCGGCTGCGCAATCTGGCCCGTGACTACGCGACTGAAATGTTTGAAGGCGGATTTTTTTCGCATTATACGCCGGAGGGTCGGTCACCATTTGACCGGATGAAACAAAGCGGAATCGATTACTTGGCCGCGGGAGAGAATCTGGCACTGGCCCCCAATGTGACAATTGCACATCAGGGTTTGATGGACAGTCCGGGGCATCGGGCTAACATATTATCTCCAGACTTTAACTATGTAGGTATTGGCGTCGTTGACGGCGGCATATACGGAAAAATATTTGTACAGGAGTTTACTGACTGAAAATGAAATTTACAAAGGGACAATATCAATTGTTATCTCGATACGCCGAAAGTATTTCCAAAGCTTCAGCACCTTATAATGTTGTTGGCTATTTTCTTCCCAGCGTGCTTCCATCTGTGGTCAAACCTTCAATCAGTCAAGTGATCGGCGGTGTTTTGGTTTCTTTGACAGGATTAGTATTTGCACTTATACTGGAAGGGAAAATTATAAAGAGGTAATTATGAACTCACTTGAAGTTTTAACCGTAGGTAACATTTTCTGGCCTCTTTTACTTATTGCCATAATTTTAATTGCCTTGTTTGCAAAAGAAACGAGTAAAAAGAAATAGTTAAGAAATAAGGAGGCATATGTTTACATTATCTAATTTACCGTATGCTTATAACGCATTAGAACCATACATAGATGAGGCTACCATGAAGTTACATCATGATAAACATCATGCTGCGTATGTTAAAAATTTAAATGATGCTTTGGTCGGACATGATAAATTTTTACAAATGTCGGTAGAAATGTTACTGCAAAAATTATCCGCAGTTCCAGAAAGTGTTCGCACCAAAGTGCGCAATAACGCCGGCGGCCATGCCAATCATGGATTGTTTTGGCAACTCTTAGCACCGAAAAAAGATGGTGTGCCACGTGGCGAAATCGCCAAAGCAATTACGGAAACTTTCGGCGATTTCAAATCGTTCCAGGAAAAATTTACAGCCGCAGCCCTTGGCCGGTTTGGCAGCGGTTGGGCATGGTTGGTGAGTGAAAATGGAAAACTCGTAATTACCGATACTGCAAATCAGGACACGCCGCTGATTGATAATAAGATTCCGGTCTTAGGACTTGATGTCTGGGAGCATGCATACTACCTCAAGTATCAGAACCGGCGGGTTGACTNNAATTACGAAACTGAAATCCAAAACTGGAAAAGTGAAACGCGCGTTTTTCCCCAGGAATGTCTCATACTCGCTCAAGGTTTTGGGCCTGATGCTTCACAAATTGCAGCAGAAATTGCCGAAACTGCACTTTTGGCATATAAAATTCAACGGCGAAAATTATTTTATTGGGAGTTTCGGGAGCGGCTGGTTTCACAAATTATTACGATTACGGCCCGAAAACTCATACGATTGCCTATAAATACCGCAACGCGGCAAGGCAGTTTAGCCATACTAGCATTTTCCGACCGTACCTGGTGGTTTGGAGCAATAGGGGAGAGTACTCTCATTATACTCCGAAAAAACGAGCAACCTTTGGAAAAATATGTCGGACTTGCGTCTTCACAATTACTTGGACAAACAAAACAAGTGACCCCCTTACTTAAAAGTGGTGAAAGTAGAGTAGGTGACTGGTATTGTTTGCAAACCAGGGGAGTCATTTCCGAAGTTGCATTTAAATCCGCAGTCGAAGCAGTTGCATCAGCCACAGACCCAACTGTATTAGTTACCCAATTGCAAGATTTGCTGAATCACGAATCAGTGCAAAATGCCGCAGTCGCCGTAGTTTTTAAAACCTTAGTGTAAGAGTAAGTATGCAGATACAACCAAAACCATTCGTTGCAGGAGAGGATTTCTACTATGACGGTCAAAAGCGAATGGTGTTTACAAAAACATGCCTTTTAAAACGTGGCTTTTGTTGCATGTTGTAAAAACCGCTGTCGGCTTTGCCCGGATGAGGTTTTTTGCCATTGGGAACTATGATATACTATCTGTCTACAATCGCCTTATCGGTACGATTTACCTATGGAAACAGAAAAGAAAATTCCAGCAACTAAAAATAAGAAATTGAAGAAATTTGAGTTGCGGCTTAACTTCAGCACGCGCACGCTCTTTTTAGCTGTATTTGTCGGGTTTTTACTGCTATCTTTTGCGCTATCACTTTCTCAGTCAAGCTCAATGATTAAAGAAAAGCCGCTGTCTGAAGTTTTGACTGATGTAGAAGCGGGAAAAGTGGCCAAAATTGAAGTCGAGGAGATGCGTCTCGTTGTCTCCTATACCGATGGCACTGAGGCTATGGCGCGCAAAGAAGCGCAAGAGTCAATTTATCAGCTTTTCGATGCGGCTAAAATCGACGCTTCAAAAGTAGAACTTGAGATTAAAGATACGTCGCTTGGACAACTCGGCATCTCCCTCTTAACCAATGTTTTACCGCTCATTCTTATGGTAGTCTTCTTTTTATTCCTGATACGGCAGGCCAGAGGTGCCCAGGACAGTATTTTCTCTTTCGGTCAATCCCGGGCCAAGCTATTTAACAAAGATCATCCACAAATTACGTTTGCCAATGTGGCGGGCGTGAATGAAGCAAAGGCAGAACTTGAGGAAATTGTCGATTTTCTCAAACACCCGGGTAAGTATCGGGCGCTGGGGGCGCGGACACCCAAAGGCGTAATTCTGGTAGGCCCGGCCGGCACCGGAAAAACACTGTTGGCGCGGGCAGTTGCCGGGGAAGCCAACGTGCCATTTTTCTCAATTGCCGGAAGCGAATTTATGGAAATGCTCGTCGGAGTTGGCGCGGCCCGGGTACGGGATCTCTTTCTGACTGCCAAAAAGAGTTCACCGGCAATTATTTTTATTGATGAAATCGATGCCATCGGCCGGATGCGTAGTGTCGGAGTCATGGGTGGCCATGATGAACGGGAACAGACTTTAAATCAGATATTGGTCGAAATGGATGGATTTCAGCCAAACGAACAAGTTGTGGTGATTGCCGCTACTAACCGGGGAGATTTACTCGATCCGGCACTTCTCAGGCCTGGTCGCTTTGACCGAAGAGTTGTTTTAGACATGCCTGACATCGAAGGCCGCAAAGCAATTCTGACCATTCACATGAAAGGGAAACCATTTGATAAAAACGTTGACTGGAATCGAACTGCCCGCCGCACCGTCGGGTTTAGCGGCGCAGATTTGGAAAACATGCTCAATGAGGCGGCAATTGCGGCCGCCCGCCATGACCAGAAAGCCATTTCCATGGATGACCTGGAGGAAGCGGCGACCAAAGTGAAACTCGGACCGGAAAAGAAACGGCTGCAATCTGAACTGGACCGCAAAATGACTGCATACCATGAGGCAGGCCACGCCATTGTGACCTATCAGCTGCCACACCTTGATCCGGTACACCGGATTTCAATTGTTTCCCGGGGCATGGCCCTTGGATTTACGCTTATTCCGCCGGCCAAAGACCGGGTGCACGAGACGCGAACTAGGCTGATTAACCAGATTGCCTCGATGTTGGGCGGCCGGGCTGCAGAAGACCTGATTTTCAATGAGCTGACGACCGGCGCCTCAAATGACATAGATAAGGCGACCTCAATTGCCCGACAAATGGTAATTGAATTCGGGATGAGTGCTATCGGTCCGGTCAATTTCGGTCCGCAGATGGATATAATTCCGGGTGGCAAAATGGTGTATGAACAACCGGCTATTTCACCGGAAATGCTCTCAAAGATTGACTCAGAAGTACAAAAGATTCTGGATACCGGTTACAAAACCGCGCTCGCAACCCTTAAAAAGGTGCGCGCTAAACTGGATGCAGTTGCTGAAGCGCTCATCAAAAAAGAGACGCTTGAAGGCGACGAGTTTGAACGTATTATGGGTGGTCCCAGACCGGCAGTGCTCCCGCATCCGGCTAATTCCTGAACTTTGCCTTCATGATACAATTACCCCATGTCCCGCTTAGTTTTAATTGACGGAAACGCCATTTTGCACCGGGCTTTTCATGCCTTGCCAGCAATGACCAATTCCAAAGGTCAGGAAACCAACGCGGTCTACGGATTCGTTTCTATGCTCTTTAACGTGATTAAAGAACTGAAGCCCACGCATTTGGCGATTGCGTTTGACCGGCCAAAACCGACTTTCCGCAAAGAATTATTTGTAGCCTATCAGGCGCACCGGCCGAAAATGGATGAGAGCTTAGTTGATCAAGTGATTTTAGTACACAAGGTAATTGCAGCTATGGAGATTCCAATTTATGAAAAAGATGGGTATGAGGCTGATGATGTACTTGGTAGTATTACGAAACAAATTCAAATTCCAAATTCCAAATTCCAAAAAGAGAGCGGAAAAATTGATGAGGCGGTGATTGTCACCGGAGACCGGGATTTGTTACAACTGGTTAACCATCACGTTAAATTATTTATGCCGGTGAAAGGCTTATCTGAGGCAAAATTATTTGGGGAAAAAGAGGCAGAAACACGGATGGGGGTACCGCCAGGTCAAATTGCAGATTTGAAAGGTTTAACGGGAGATTCCTCGGATAATTATCCCGGGGTTGCCGGTATCGGACCCAAAACTGCAGTAGCACTACTCAAAGAATTCGGTT
Source organism: Patescibacteria group bacterium (assembly GCA_003524845.1). Lineage (GTDB taxonomy): Bacteria > Patescibacteriota > Microgenomatia > UBA10105 > UBA10105 > UBA10118. The sequence continues at coordinate 5,405 of DQGR01000067.1, read as the reverse complement.
CAGTGGAAAATATCTATAAAAATTTGGATAAAATTACAAATAACCGGGTGATAGAGAAACTGGTTAAAGATAAAGATAATGCGCTCATGTCACACAAGTTAGCTACCGTCGTGACTGACGTGCCAATTGAGTTTGATCATAAAAACGCTGAGTTGCATGATCTCGCAACCCGGAAAGCTGTAGAGTTGTTTAGTGAACTCGAGTTTAAGACGCTTTTGAAACGATTGCTCAACCTAAATAGCAAACAATCTGAACCTGCAAAGTCAGCTAAAGTTGCGATTAAAAAAGATGATCAGCTGGGATTATTTTAAATGAAAAAAACCTACCTTCCGCAGCTTCTGGATTTTATTAAAATGAGCGAAGGACTGAAGACGCTAACTCGCCACAGTTGGTTATCGAGTGGCAGGCGGGAAAGTGTAGCTGAACATACGTGGCGTATGGCCATGATGGTGTTGGTTTTGGTGCCCGAACTACAATTAACCTATAACCTTGATAAGTTGCTTACCATGATACTTATTCATGATGTACCGGAGATAAAAGCCGGAGACACGCCTGCATTTAAAAAACGCACCAACAAACACGCGCTTGAAAAAAAAGCGCTGGCAGCACTCACTGCAAATTTACCAGCCGTAACCAGGCAGAAATTTATGGAATTATGGCTGGAGTTTGAAGCAAATCAGACGATTGAAGCGCAGATTGCACATGCCCTTGATAAACTTGAAGTCCTCATCCAACACAACCAGGCAGCCACCAAAACTTGGAGTAAGAAAGAACGGACGCCTCAGTACAGTATTTATTATGGTGATGAATTTTGTGAGTTTAACCAAACGCTTAAGCTTTTAAAGCAGTTAGTCAGAGTTGATACCGCACAGAAATTAGGAATGAAAATTTCAACGAAAATAATTGATTTACATAACCCCTCTTCATCCCCCCCTTATCTTAAGGGGAGAGATTCCCTCTCTTAAGATAAGAGAGGGTTAGAGTGAGTTATGATGGTAAAAATCTATGAAAGTCGCCTTAGTTCATGATTACTTACGGGAATACGGTGGAGCTGAGCGGGTGGTTGAGGTGCTGCATGAACTCTATCCGGAGGCGCCGCTCTATACTTCATTTGTTGACTGGCGTGCTTTGGGTGAACATGCGCACCGGTTTAAAAAGTGGGATATCCGCACCAGTTGGGTACAGAAAAATTGGGTCATGCGCCGGTTTCATTCGGCTTTGCGCTTTCTCACGCCCTTAGTCTGGGAAAGCCTGGATTTGCGCGAATTTAATGTAATTATTTCTTCGTCAGGTTGGTTTATGTGCCGTGGCGTAGTAACGCGGCCTGAGCAAGTACATATTTCTTATATTCACCATCCACCCCGCAATTTATACGGCTATCCGACCGGATCTCCGCCAAATGGTTTAATTAAATTTTATGGCGCGGTTGTCAATCCGTTTTTACGGATGTATGATTTTGCGACAGCCCAGCGGGTAGATTACCTGATTGCCAATTCAAAAGAAACACAAGCCAGGATTAAAAAATTTTATCGCCGCGAATCAACGGTAATTTACCCGCCCGCATCGCTACGCGAAGCGTTGCGGGCAGGCCCACCGATCGAAGCAGCACGTATCACGTATCAAGTATCAAGTAAAAAGAGTAATTACTATTTGTCAGTTGGCCGACTGACGTATGCCAAACGCGTTGATCTTGCGATTAAAGCAGCTAACGAGTTGAAACTACCGCTGAAAATAGTTGGGATTGGTAAAGAAGAGAAATATCTCCGCAGCATTGCCGGGTCAACGATTGAGTTTACGGGTGCAGTTTCAGATGCACAACTTAACGTGCTCTTTAACGATGCCATGGCACTTATTTTTTGTGCGCTGCAGGAAGATTTTGGCATAGTACCGGTGGAAGCTATGGCGCATGGTACGCCAGTCGTTGCGCTCAAGCAGGGTGGAGTAGTTGAAACGGTGGTTGACGGCAAAACCGGCGTGTTTTTTAATGTGGCGACTGTTTCCAGTCTGGTCACAGCGATTCAGAAATTTACCACTTTGAATTATGCAGAGTTATCGCGCCAATCAGTAAAACAGGCAGCCAAATTTTCCAAAGCGGTATTTTTACGTAATATGAAGGATTTTGTTGAAACCGCCTGGAATAACTCATCAAAGGTACCGGTGGAAAAGATTTTTCCGAGAATTAGTTCGAGGTAGTTACTGCCGGCCGGGTAGCCCAATCCGGGACCGTGTGTGAAGTTAACTGCGATTTAGACTGCGCGCTTGCAGTGCTATCCCAGACTACCTCGTCAAGCTTAATAGGTAACACATCAAATGGGTTAATGGGAGTTCCATTCTGGCGAAGTTCCAGATGTAAATGGTTTCCGGATGACCAGCCAGTTGAGCCTACTTTACCAATCAATTCGCCACGATTGACGCGTGTGCCAGCTATTGTTTTTACTTCTGACATGTGTCCGTACAAGGATTGAATTTCACGCTCGTGGTTAATAATCACGTGCCGACCATACCCAAGGAGTGAACTATCGGCAAATTCAACCAAACCTGCCTCAATTGCATAAATTGGAGTTCCGAGTGGTGCGGTCATATCAATGCCCGGGTGCCAGAAGGAAAAGCTTTGGGAGATTCTGAAATTAACCAGCGGAAGTTCGTAGGTGGTTAAAGTAGTAGTGGTAGCCTCAATCGGGTTAGCACTTACCTTAGTCTCCAACGCCAGCTGACTGAACAATTTGTCGGTTTCCGGTGAAATGACGCCGGTGATGAAAACAGCCGCAACCAGGTTCACTCCAAAAAAGCGCTTTATCCCGGTACGCTCAAACAGCCGGCTTGCCCAGAGGCTCAAAACGTGCCTGCCCTTGATCGTTCTGAAGAGAAAAAACCCCTTATTAGTTCTTCCCATAGAAACCATTTAAAAACCCCCGAGCAGGGGGTTAAACGATTTCTCTGTTAAGAACAAGATCTGTATCTTACCATACCAGTCAAACCGGGTCAATCAGCGGGTACTGCAATTTTTCAGGGTATATTTGTTGCATAAAGGTTCAAGAATGTGTTATATATTCGAATACCAGACATGAAAAAAATTATCCTGATTTTTGCGTTTATTTTAATTCTGGCTGCCGGCGGATTTTTCCTTTTCCGGCAAAAATCTTCAGGCAGTAGTACGGGTGAAGCGATGTTGAAAGTTGACTCAAGTCCGGCTGCGCAACTATTTCTCGACAATGAAAATATTGGCAAGACTCCATATGAAGATAAAGTAGCCGTAGGTGAATACACGTTAAAACTGATCCCTGAATCGACGATTGAAAATGCGGTGTCCTGGGAGGGCAGAGTAACGATAGTCCCGAACCAGTTGACGTATGTCAATCGGGAACTGCGTGATACTGAGTTAACCTCGGGAGGTGAAATTTTGACGCTTGAGAAGATATCCGGAGCCGGGGGAGAATTATCGGTAGTATCAACTCCTGATAGCGCCACCGTGACGATTAACGGAGAAGAGAAGGGAAAAACTCCGCTGCTTCTAAAAGACCTGGCAGCCGGAAACCATGAGTTGTCCGTCGTTGCCCTTGGATCTGCCTCCCGTTCTGTAAAAATAAAAACTACTAATGGATATCGGTTGAACGCCGTATTTAATCTGGCAGCTACGGGTACTCAGCCGATAGTCACTAATACTTCGCCGTCTCCTGAACCAGCAACCAGTCCGGGTACCGGGAAAGCGTCGCCCTCACCAAAAACTTCACCAAAAGCGTCTCCAAAAGCATCGACTTCACCCAAACCTTCGGGGTCAACCAGTCTAACTAAACCACCGGCAAAGCCGTATGTGGAAATTCTGGATACGCCAACCGGATTTTTGCGCGTGCGAGCTGAGCCGGGTGGATCAGGTGAAGAAGTGGGGCGCGTGAACCCGGGCGAATTTTATTCACTACTTGATGAAGAGTCGGTGTCCAGTACGCCGTGGTATAAGATTGAGTATGAGACTGAAAAAGAAGGTTGGATTTCGGGTCAGTATGCCGAAAAGACCGAGTAAGAATTAGAATATTAACCCTGGCTCAAGAAATAGCTCAATCCCTGGTGATTTTTTACCCTCCAATTCCGTAAATCACGCCAATTACAAAAATATCCCAGACTACGATCGTGCTAATGAGTGGAATGTCGGAAGTCAATATTTGTTCCGGTGATTCACCTTTGCCTTCATAAATCAGTTGCATATAGCGCATGATGCCGTACAGCACGATGGGAATTGTCGCCATCAGCCATTTGCGGTCTGCCGGAAATAGATCATCGAGAAATACCCGGTAGGCCCATTTCGACTGGGGAGGTTTTTCCAGAAAGGTGTAAAACGCATAGGTAATCCAGGTGGAATTGGCAAACATGGCGGTATAGGTATCGAGTAACCGCTCTGAGTAATGCCCGAGAGTGGCGCGTGTGTCTTTGGGATTTGTACCCGCGTAATTTTGAATCAAAGTGAGTTCTGCCCGCCGTTTTCCAATTGCCAGAAACAGCGAGAGTGAAAACACGGCGAGTGAAATCCAGATAGACAGATGGTATCCGGTCGCTGCCTCTCCGGCATACACCCGTAAGAAGTAGGCAAGGGCAATCGTTAAAATATCGACGACTGCCATGTGCTTAAGAAATAATGTGTAGGTAAACGCCAGGAGAATAAATAGCAGTGACATAAAGAAAAATGAGGTGTTGACCGTAAGACTCAGCATAATACCGGCAATCACGAGTGTGCCTGAGCAGAGTAAGGCAAGCGGGATGGAAATTTTACCGCTCGCAATCGGGCGAAACCGTTTAAACGGATGTTTCCGATCCTTGGCTCGATCAAGTACATCGTTAAATAAATAATTAGCTGAGGAGAGTAGACAAAAGGCGATAAACGCTTTGCAGGTGAGCGTGAATAGGAACGGATTAAAGAGCTGGCCGGTTAATACTATCGGCGCAAATAAGGCGAAATTTTTCAGCCATTGCCGCGGCCGTAGGGCTCTCAATAAAGTAAATAAAAACATAAGTTAAGTAGATTACGTGTCGTTTTTACGTTCAGGACTAAAAGTTTGTGTAAACCAATACAAAATACCTACGAGAATTACCCCAGTCATCATAAACACAAACAGTTTTTGCTGGCTACTGACGTTGAGCGCAACCAGGCCGAGTATAAAAGAAACGCCCCAATAAAACAACGCAATTTTTTGTTTACTCCAGCCGAGACTTAAAAGCCGATGATGGAAGTGCAGCCGGTCTGCCCGAAATGGAGATTTTTTTGCAGCAAGACGGCGGAACAGGGAATAAGCCGCATCTATCATCGGAATAGCGAGGACCAGAAGCGCTGAACCGACTTTGCCGCCGGATAGAATCGCAATAACCGCAAGCAACAACCCGGCCAAAGTTTTTCCGCCATATCCGGGCATAATTTT
>DQGR01000020.1 GCA_003524845.1 Patescibacteria group bacterium | reverse complement strand
AGCGTGCCGGTCTTGTCTGTGGCAATGACTGTGGCACTTCCCAGGGCCTCAATTGAGGACAGCTTACGCAGGATCGCTTTTTCCCTTGCCATCCGCTGCATGCCAACAGCCAGGGTAATGGTAATGACCGCCGGCAATCCTTCCGGAACCGCGGCCACGGCCAAGCTTATACTGGTTAATATCATCTCAATCAATGGCTGTTTGGCCAAAAAACCGATGATAAATACTGTGCCGCTGGCGCCAAGTGCCAAAATTCCCAACTGCTTGCCCAGCGCGTCCAGTTTCTTTTGCAGCGGTGTTTCCTCTTCTTTGATTTGGGAAAGGGATGAGGCAATCTGACCAAAACGCGTCTGCATGCCCGTAGCGGTGACATATGCTTTGGCTCTACCCTTGGCGACAATAGTGCCTAAAAATATATGTTTTTTCTCTTCTTCATGAATGTTCTTTTCGACCGCCATTGATTCGCCGGTAAGCGACGCTTCGTTTGCCTCCAAATGCAGGCTTTCCAGGAGTATGCCGTCAGCCGGGATTTTATCGCCTTCCTCAAGAATGATTACGTCACCGGGAACCAAAAGCTTGCTGTCTATTTTTTGTTCTAGCCCGCCTCGTATAACGCGCACAGACGCAACCGTCATTTGCTTTAACGCCGCGATAGTTTTCTCGGCTTTGTATTCTTGGATGAAGCCTAAAATTCCATTGATAATGACGATAAGAAGAATAAAAATTCCATCCAAAAGATCTCCTAAAAACAACGAAGTGACAGAGGCAATAATCAATAAGATCACAACTAGGCTCGTAAATTGGGTAAGGAAAATTTGAAAAGGCGTTTGCCTGGGGCGGCCTACTATTTCGTTAAACCCGTATTGAGTCAGCAGTTTCTGCGCTTGTTTGTCTGACAATCCAACGTTTTCTTTCATATTTGATAAACAAAAAAAAGAGACCTTAGCCTCCCCCAGTATACTGGTTTTGGCTAAAGGTCTTGCTATGTGGTATAAGAGATATAGTCTAAAGATGAATATAGCCAAAACATTTTCGTTGGTATTCATAGGCATAGTGGCTGCGTTTTTCATTTTTTTCTCGAGTATTGTTGCGTTTGTTACCGACTGGTGGTGGTTTTCTGAAGTTGGCTTTACCGAAATCTTCATCAAATCACTGGGTACCAAAATCGTTCTTGGTCTGACGGCGGGCCTGTTTGCGGCCGCGTTTCTCCTAACGAACTTTCTGGTCGCAATGCGTTCAAAAATTCCTTGGCTGGCGGTTATTCCTGAAGCTCTGATTGGCCAGCCCCTGAGCCTGAATGATCGTATCGTTAAAAAACTTGGTATTGTGGCCTGTTTGGCCGTATCTTTTTTTATCGGCCTTATCGCGGCTGCCAGTTGGCAGGATGCCTTGAAATTCTTATCCGCCACCCCATTTGGACAAACCGATCCCTTGTTGGGCCGTGATATAGCGTTTTACGTTTTTTCCCTGCCGGTTTATTCTCTGGGCTTAGGCCTTCTGCGAATGCTTGTTTTATTGTCGCTTATTTTTAGCGGAACTATCTACTTTCTTCGCGGCAGTCTTGATTTTTCTATGTTCTTGGGCAAATTCAATCTTAACAGCCTATCGGAGAAGCTCGGCGGCCCACCCATCAAACTGGCAAAACATTCTCCTATCGACCCAAAGGCGAGACTCCATATAGGAATTCTCCTCTCTCTTTTTCTGGTAACTGTAGCCATCGGCACGTATTTTTCGCTCTATAACCTCCTCACTGTCCAAAGCGGTCCGGTATTCGGCGCGGCGTTTACTGATGCGAACGTTATGCTCCCCATCATAAAAATTTCCGTTTTTGCCTATGGCCTGGCTGCCATTCTGGCCTTGTTTTATGGAATCAGCGGAAATATTTCACCGCTGGTGGGGGCAATCTCCCTCACTGTTATGGTGTCACTGGTTTCCGCCATAGTTCCAGGCGTCTTTCAAAAATTAGTCGTTGCTCCCAATGAACTTACTAAAGAGACGCCGTTTATTAAATATAATATTGAAGCCACCCGCAAAGCGTATGGACTGGATAAAATTGAGGAACGGGAAATCGCCGCCGATAAACCCATCACCAGTTCTGACATTGCCGCCAATAATCTGACTATTAAAAATGTCCGGCTGTGGGACAGAGCGCCGCTTCTTTCCACATTTTCGCAAATCCAGGAAATCAGAACCTACTATGAGTTTGCAAACGTGGATAACGATCGCTACACCATAGACGGAGAAGTACGCCAAATCATGCTTTCGCCGCGGGAGCTGGCTTCCGACAGTCTCCCGAATAAAGCCTGGATCAACGAGCGGTTGACTTTTACCCACGGGTACGGTGTTGCCGCCGGCCCGGTGAATCAAGTTACCCCAGAGGGGTTGCCAGTACTATTCGTCAAAGACTTGCCGCCAAAATCAGAGGTGAAAGAGCTTGCCGTGACCAGGCCGGAAATTTACTACGGTGAGATCCTCAATGAGTATGTCATTACCAAAACCAAATCGAAAGAATTCGATTTTCCCAAAGGAGAAGAGAATGTGTACACCACCTATGTCGGACGCGGCGGGGTGGAGCTCAACTCCCTGGTGCGTAAATTCCTCTATGCGTTTCGTTTTGGCTCGCTCAAGATGTTTTTATCCGCTGATATCACTCCCGAAAGTCGCATTCTCTACAACCGGAATGTAAAAGAGAGAGTGGCAAAAGTTGCTCCATTTTTGACCTACGACCGGGACCCATATGTAGTCGTTGCCGAGGGCAAACTGTATTGGATCATTGATGCCTACACGTCAACCGACAAATATCCGTATTCCCAGCCATTGCCATTAAATGGCGGCAAACTCAATTACATCAGAAACTCCATCAAAGCTGTCGTCGATGCGTATGACGGAGCGATCACCTTGTATCAAGCTGATTCGGAGGATCCGATTATCAAAACCTACGCGAAAATTTTCCCAAAGACCTTCCGCCCGCTTTCCGACCTGCCCAAGAGCCTTGTTCCTCATTTGCGCTATCCAGAAGACATCTTTTCTCTGCAAACAACTGTCTATACCATATACCACATGGACGATCCGCAGATCTTTTATAACAAGGAGGACCAGTGGGAAATCCCGGCCATTGCGGTAGAGGGCGAACAACAGGCTGAGGGTAGGGTGCCCGTTATGACGCCCCGTCACATGATCATGAAACTTCCGGGTGAGAAGAAAGAGGAATATATTCTGATGCTGCCGTTTACTCCGCGGGCCAAAGACAACCTCTCCGCTTGGATGGTAGCCAGAAATGACGG
>DQGR01000048.1 GCA_003524845.1 Patescibacteria group bacterium | reverse complement strand
CGTCTACAAATAGAATCAAATCCTCAAGTTTTACCGATTAAAATTCATTCTCTTGAAAGAGTAAGAAAAACTGAATTCTGGCCAAAATACATAGATCCACGAAATCCAAGTGCTCCAGTTGAACAACCATATTGTCCGGAAGCACAAACTGATTGGGAAGAACTTGCTATGTGGGTACAAAAAAAGCCACGTCAAGCCCAAAATCACATAGTACGCATAACTGAGGTCAATGTTGGTATTCCGACTAACAAAGAAGAACAAGGATATCGTGAGCGAAAATGGCGCGGAGCTGTACTTATAAAAAGAGAGAAACACAATGAAACCGGAATTGTCTACGATCCGCAAGACGAACTTTGGTATATAACTACCGGTTTAATAAAAGATCAAAACGATGTATTTGTGCTACAAGCCCGGTTCGTATCTTTTTCGGAAACAACCGGAGCGGTTCTAAGAAATGTATTGGACACAGGTAATTTCGGCAATCATTTTACTCTGCAACACAATTATCAGGTTGTTGGTCCAGCCGGTAGCATTCAACCTCTTGGAAAATAATAGTGTTTTTTTGTCGGCTCTAAAATAAAAAAACGCTATTCTTACTGCATCACCAACATTCGTCTTGCTTTTTTCACATCTTTTTTAATCCGCTTAACCATGAGAGATAGGGAAGGGAAAGTCTGGGTGCCGCGGATAAAATCGCGGATTTCCACCGTAAGCTCTTTTCCATACAGATTTCGTTTAAAATCCAGGATATGTACTTCAAACTGCGGTTTATTTTCCCCAAACACCATGCGCGGGCCGAAGTGCAATACGGCGCGATGTGTTTTGTGATTTACAGTTACCAGACACGCGTACACGCCATAAGAAATGGTTAAAGTTTGCGTTAGTTTAATATTGGCTGTAGGGAAACCAAGTTTTTTACCATCTCCCTTGCCGCGAATTACGGTTCCCGAAACTAGTAACTTCGCGGTTTTTTGTGCATAGTCAAGACTGATAATTAAAACCGAAGCCAGCAAAAATACAATGCCGACGATATTGGCTCCGGTCAAGGTTTGCGCAGCACCATATGGGTTTAAGGGAGTGATGGCAATGAAAATGCTGACGAGTGGAAACGTCAGTTCGCTGATGGTGGAAATTTTTGCCTCGGTGCGGGCAAGACCTTTATAATAAATTAACAGTCCCACGGCGCCGGTTGATACAGCAATCAGGACAAATCGCAGCAAGGTTTCTGAATTTAGCGCAGCTGTTGGGATAGTTTGTCCCAGCAGTAACGTGACTATGAAACTGGCCGGAATAGCAGCTAAAAAGCGGATTGCAGTGCTTTCGGCAAAACTCAATTTTTTCAACAAGTTTTTACTGAAAATTGTGCCGGCGCCCCAGCCTGCGGCAGCTCCCATTGCCAGCACAAATACCAGTTCTTTTCCCTGTACAGTCAATGCCGGTGATGTCAAGCCAAAGCTCATGAGGTAACTGCCGATGAGGGCAATCGGAGTAAAGAACAGATAACGCAGGGTGAGCCGTTCTTTGAGAAATAGTACCGATAGAGCAATGACGATCAGTGGTTGGGTTTTTTGCAATAAGAGCGGCGTCACAAAATCGCCGGAACTGAAACTTTGTTTAAGCGCTTCGGTGAAAAACAGCGTGCCGCCGATGCTGCTGACTAGGGTAACTGCAACCAAATTGAGCCAGTCGCGATTTGCCAGTTTAGCCGGAATATTTTTAAGAAGCAGGACAAAAACCGGACTTAACACTAAAAACCCAATGAGATGTTCAAGAAATACTATGCCAGCTGCCGGGATTTGTTGGGTGAGCGGAGTACGGATCAGCGCATCAACTGCCCAGAGTGCAGCTGCCAGCATAATGAGTAGCGGTCCGGTATTCATAAATTCAGGCAGCTCGGTGGTATTGTACCACTAGTTTGCAGAATAAGCGCTGGGGTATACAATACGGCTGCATGACTGAACTCGAGCAGATCAAAACGCGCGTTAACCTGGTTGACTTAATCGGGGAATCGGTGACCTTGAAAAAAGCCGGCCGTAATTTTAAAGGCTTATGTCCGTTTCACACTGAACGCAGCCCTTCGTTTATTGTTTCACCTGACCGGCAAATCTGGCACTGTTTCGGCTGTTTTCCGCCTGGCGAATTTATTAAAACACCATTCGGTTATCATGCAATTGAAACACTGGATACAAACCACTGGGTAGTTTCAGGTAAGGGAAGGTATAAAAAAATTGAGAGAGTTCTTGAGCGCAATTATCAAGGAGAGTTAATAGAACTGGTTACAAAAAAACTTCGTTATAAAACCCGTCTAACCAGCGATCATAACGTTCTTACATTAGGCGGAGCACCGTACACAAAGAAACAATATAAGAATTTCTCAAGAAGATATCGAAAGTACCTGCGACTTAGACAGTTGAATGCTCAGAAATACAACAGAAAGATAGAAAAATATTTTCCGATAAGAGAAATTAATGCGAGAGAATTAAAACCCGGAGATGTATTACTGTACCCAATTCAACGTACTGAGCAAGACTTGAGAGAGATAGATCTTTCTCAGTACTATTCAAAACAAACAAATTATGGACCGGTACCCAAAAAACTTCCTAAAGTTTCAGTTGACGAAAACTTTCTTAAATTAATCGGTTATTATATTGCAGAAGGCAGCAACCACCGCGCATATATTCGATTTAGTTTAGGAAGCGGAGAACTGGATTTTGCAAAAGAAATTGCACAACTGATTGAAAAAATATTTGGGTTACAGGCGAGTATTCATATTCGGACCGGAATAAAAACCGGACTTGAGGTAACTACCTGTCACGCAGGATTAGCCAACATTTTTGAAAATCTTTGCGGAAAAGGCGCCGCTTCCAAACATATCCCTTTTATCTTTCAGGAACTTCCGAAAGAAAAACTAAAAGTTCTTTTAGAGGCAATTTGGAAAGGCGATGGAACTTCATTTATCGCCAACAAATCACGTTCCACTCACTGTTCAATTACCAGTATTTCCCGGATTTTAATTGAACAATTAACAGATCTGCTCTTACGACTTAATTTTTTCCCCTCTATACATATTCACAACTCAAAAATTGACAAAAATGATGTGCATCATCGAACCGCTTATACAATTTTTTGGTCAAAAGAGGGAAGGCAAAGATACGGCGAAGTTTACTATACCCGGGAGGGAATTGAGTATTGGATATTACCAATTGAATCGATTCATAAAACAAATTATCAAGGCCCAGTATACAACTTGACTGTTGCCGATGATCATTCTTACATGGTTTCTCATTTTGCAGTTGGGAACTGCGGCAAGGGCGGCGACCACTTCACGTTTATGATGGAGCTCGAGCATATGGAGTTTAGCGAGGCTTTGAAACTCTTGGCCCAGCGCGCCGGAGTCACGCTTTCAACTACACCGCAGCAATCAACGCGCGAAAAAGAACGCGAGCAGCTGCTGATGGTGCACCGGTTGACTCAGGAATTTTATAGTTACTTACTGACGAAACACCCGATTGGCGCCCGGGCCCGCGAATACTTGCAAGAACGGGGAGTCATACCAGAACTGATTACCACTTTTAGTCTTGGGTTTGCGCCCAATGCCTGGGATAACCTGGCGAAATTTTTATCTAAAAAAAAGATTCGCTATCAGGTGATGGAACGGGCAGGACTCGTGATGCGCGGGAGAAATAGCTGGTATGACCGGTTTCGCAACCGGATCATGTTTGCCCTCAAAAACCATCGCGGTGAAACGGTGGGCTTTTCCGGCCGCTTGCTTGACGGGGCAATTAAAGAAGCTAAATACATCAACTCTCCGGAAACGCCGATTTATATTAAAGGTGAACAGCTCTATGGACTTGATATTACGAAAGAACCGATTCGCAAAGCCAATAATGCAATTGTGGTGGAAGGTGAATTTGACGTCATCTCCTCATTTCATGCCGGGATTACCAATGTGGTAGCAATTAAAGGTTCAGCGCTTACCGAAACTCAGGTAAGTTTACTTAAGCGTTTTACCGACCGGGTGACTTTAGCCCTTGATCAGGATAGCGCCGGAGACGCAGCCAGCCGGCGCGGGATTGGCATTGCTGAGGCAGCCGGTCTGGATATCCGGGTAGTTACGATCCCGGAGGGTAAAGACCCGGATGAGGCAGCCAGGCAACATCCCGAACTCTGGAAAAAGGCGGTAGCCCAGGCAGTGCCGTACTATGATTTTATCCTTGAATCAGCTGCCAAGCGTTATGACATTGCTGATCCGTATGGCAAGAAAAAAATTAGTGATGAATTTGTGCCGGTACTGTTTAAGATAACGAACAGCATTGTCCAGGGGCATTACAGCAAGCAGCTGGCAGATCTATTGGGTATTTCGGAAACCGCGGTTTCCCAGGCGCTGGAGAAATATGAACGTACCCAGGGAAGGAAAATAAGCGCTGAGTCAGCTGCACCGGCACCGACCCGCTTGAGCCGTGAAGAACTGCTCGAGGAACACTTACTCGCGTTTACCTTGCAAAACTCAGAGTTGACTCAGGCATTGGAGATGGTGATGGCAGAGATTGACCCCTCTGACCTTATGCATCCGGTAGTGAAGAAAATATTTATGGTCATGATTGACCATGTATCCCAAACTGCCGTGCTGCAACTGACTGAAATTGCTGCCAGTATGCCGACTGAGCTTAAATCCACGTTTGACCGGTTGTCGCTCGTCAATCTTGAGGAGTTTGAAAACGCAGAACTCGTGGGCAAGGAGTTTACGAAAACCATTGCGCTTACCAAGCGGCAGATTCTCCGGCGGGCTATAAAAACGCTCTCAGCTGAAATTACCCAGGCCCAAAAAAACGGCGATGAGACAGCTTTAACACGGCTAAAAACCCAGTTGGAAGCCAAGGTAATTGAACTCAAACGGCAGGAAAAATAAGACGTATTTCCCGCAGGCTCGATTTTCTGTATAATAAGGGAGATGCCCGCTGGGCAGTATTTTAATATTGACTGATATGCCACCACGAATAGTGAAAATAACAACGACCAAGGATTTACTGAAGGAGGGTAAAGAAAACGGTTTTCTGACCCAGGAAGATATTCTGACAGTTTTCCCCAAACCAGAACTGCATGTCAGAGAACTCGACGATTTATACGACCAGCTATTAAAAGCCGGAGTCGATGTCTTTGAGACCACAGTTAAAGAAGACGAACAGGAAATTACCAAAAGCGTCAAGGATCTCGAAAAAGAACTTGCGGTTCTTGCCAAAATCGATCGGGCCGCAGTTTCCGATCCAGTCCGCATGTACCTCAAAGAAATCGGGCGTGTGCCACTTCTCGTTTTTGAAGAAGAGATGTCACTTGCCAAACGCTTTGAAAAAGGCGACATGCGCGCCAAGAAAAAACTGATTGAGTCAAACCTCAGACTCGTAGTTTCGATTGCCAAAAAATACATTGGCCGCGGCATGAGCTTACTCGACCTGATTCAGGAAGGCAACCAGGGACTCATTCGCGCCGTGGAAAAGTATGACTGGCGCAAAGGCTTTAAATTTTCTACCTATGCGACCTGGTGGATTAGACAAGCAATTACCCGCGCTATAGCAGATCAGGCCCGCACGATCCGGATTCCGGTGCACATGGTTGAGACCATCAACCGCTTTATCCGCATTTCGCGCAAACTTATGCAAGAGCTTGGGCGCGAGCCAATGCCTGAGGAAGTGGCTAAGGTCATGGAAATTGATGTAGCAAAAGTGCGCGAAATTATCAAAGTTTCGCAGGAACCGACATCGCTTGAAACTCCGGTCGGGGATGAAGAAGACTCACACCTAGGCGACTTTATCCAGGATACATCAGCCCCGTCCCCGTATGATGCCACCTCGCGGCAGTTATTAAAGGAACACATGGAAGAAGTGTTAGGTACTCTTTCTGACCGCGAAAAACGGGTATTAATCTTGCGTTTCGGACTGGAGAATGGAAAGCCAAAAACACTCGAAGAAGTCGGCCGCGAGTTTAACGTCACCCGCGAACGCATCCGGCAAATTGAAGCCAAGGCTTTGAGAAAACTCAGGCATCCATCACGAAGCAAGAAGTTGAAAGATTATTTAGAATAATGTTAGAACGATTAGTTTTTACTTTTGGAACTCTCTATCCAGATGAGATAATTACGGCATTACTGGGAACTATTCCTCGAAATTTTTACGCTACTTTATCCAACTATTCAATATTTAAAGGTGGTGCAACACAACTTCCGGAAAAAGCCAGACTCTTTTTTGAAAGTAGAAACTATGATCCTCAGACGTTTTCTTATTTATTTGCAAAAGAGGATATAGAACATGATTATACTATTTCAGGTAGAGTATACACAGTTAACATACAGCAGGAATTAATACTTGATCATTGGGAGTTGTATCCAGATTGGTATAGAAAACAAGATGTACTAGTAATTGACAAAGAGAACAAGTCTCATGAAGCTTTTATTTATACTCTTGATTATGATGGAGAACGATTGTCTGAATTTAAAAGAGTGCTTAATGATCCTGAAAAAGTACTGAAGAACGCAAATGCAACGAGACAAAGGGTAATGGATAAATTTCCCAAATTCTTTAATCACATATAAGCTCCTACAAAAAATGCAGGCAAACCTACTGGGTACATCTCTCTTCAAATAGCTCTTGACAATTATGAAATAATTTCATATAATGATTATGAATATGAATACACAAAGAGTTACCATTAGTTTGCCTGTCTACGTTTTCACTAAACTCAAACAGCAAGTGCCCAAACGAAAAATAAGTTCTTTTATTGGCAAAATTGTAGAAGAAAAAATGCTGTCTCTGCCTACCAGGTCTATAGATCCAGTAAAGGATTTTTTAAGTTTGCGTAAAGAGATGCCTTCTCAGAGTGAAGAAAAAATTAAAACCGCAATAGCCCACGGGAGAACATGAGCGTTTCTGTGATTGACGCGTCATTTGTTTTACAAGCCCTCCTCGGTAATGAAAATAAAGCTCATAGTTTTCACAAATTATTTTTGGACAGTAAAACTTCCGTACATGCGCCGACGATTTTGGGATATGAGGTGACAAATGGGTTGCGTTTTACACTCAAGGATTCACTGTTAGCAAGTCAAGTGCTACAAAAATTCGCTGAGCTGCCGATTCAATACTTTTCATTTACCGGATTGCAATTAAAGCAAATCATGGAATTAAGTTACACGCTGCAAACTACGGCCTATGATACGAGCTATCATTTTTTAGCTCATATACTGAATGGTATTTTTTATACCTGTGATAAAGATTATTTTGACAAGGCAAAACATTTACCGGGGATTAAATTTGTTGGGGAATAAGAAAAGAGTTACTTTACCGCAAAAAAATTCATTCAAATCTACTGAGCAATATAATTTAGACTGATCCGTCTTTATTTCGCATAGCTTTAGCAAAGTGGGGAAGTAAGAAGCTGAAAGATTATCTAGAATGAAATTAACCACCTGACTAATCACGTGATAAAGTGTAGTGTATAATTACATGAAAACCTACACTTCCATTACTGATAAAACAATTCCCATTAGTGCGTTACGTAAGCGGTTTGGGGAAATTGAAAAGAAATTGCCGTACGTAGATTATTTTGTGCTTACCAAGAAGGGTAAGCCTTTTGCCATCCTCCACGCAGCTCCCGGAGTCAAGCGTGAACTCATGAGAAAAGCGTTTGGCGCCTGGAAAAATACTGATTTGGATAATGATGCACTTTGGAAAGACGTCCTCAAAAGAAAATCGAGAAAAACATCTATTTCTTTATAATGGCTTATTTTCTCGACACCTCAGTTATCGTTGATTGTATTAAAGGAAAACAGTCAGCGATTGACTTAGTAGAAAGTCTCGACGGCGAACTTTATTCAAGTTATATTTGTTTAGCAGAACTCTATGAAGGAGTTTTGAGAAGTCAACAGCCCAAAGAAAAAGAAACAGGTCTAAAAACTTTTTTTAAAAGCTTAAGTAGTATTTTTGGAATTGATGAAAACATTGCAAATAAATTTGGTGAGGTGAGAGCATGGTTAAAGCAGAAAGGAGAAGTTATTGAGGATTTTGACATTATCAATGCCGCCACCTGTTTAGTATATGACTTAACCTTGGTGACTTATAACCAGAAACACTTTAGTCGTATACCTCACTTAAAACTGGTTTTATCTTGACTTTGTGAGATTAAAAGTTAGACAATAAATCTATGGAACCCCAAACTCCACCAGTTACACCTGATCTAGCCTCGCAATCATCTGGTCCCATACAACCTAAAAACTGCAGTCGTAAAATGTTGCGGCAGTGTAAGCTTTTAGTGT
>DQGR01000101.1 GCA_003524845.1 Patescibacteria group bacterium | reverse complement strand
TCGACTCCGCTCACCACAAGTGCCCAATCGGCTCATGTGGCCAGCGCCGCGCCCACCATGGAGCCGGCAGAACAGCCGCTCACCGTGCCGGCACAACAGATGCTTCTAACGGAGCGCAAAATGGTCACGGTTGATCTGTGTCCCGGGTGCGGTGAGGCGTCGCTCATATTTGAAGAAGGCTGCAAAAAGTGTTACTCCTGCGGCTACTCCGAGTGTTAATATGCCGATTTATACACGCACTGGTGATCAAGGGCAAACGTCGCTTTTTGGCGGTAAACGCGTGTTAAAGTGCGAAGAATTGGTCGAGGTATATGGGTCTCTGGATGAGCTCAATAGTTGGATTGGCCATGTGGCATCCGATTTTACCGTCCCGGATGTGCAGGGATTTCTGCATAGTATTCAATCAGACCTTTTCACTATCGGAAGTACGCTTGCGGGTTGGAAGTCGGATCTTCAGGTGATTGAGCATAGAATTCCGGAAATGGAAGCGCGCATAGATGCAATGGAGCTTGAGCTTCCGAAGCTTATCAATTTTATTCTTCCCGGCGGAGATGATTTAGCATGCCATGCGCATATAACCAGAAGCATCTGCAGAAGAGTAGAACGGCAAACAGTAGCGCTCAAGATGCACGGGAAAGCGGATATAGATGAAAAAACATTACATCTTTGCATTGCATATCTGAACCGCCTCTCGGACTTGTTTTTTATGTTTGCACGGTTTATAAACAAACAAGCAGGTGTCGAGGAAACCATATGGTCCGGTATTCCTCGAGCAGTAAAAAGTAAATAAAATGTAAGGGGACAGAGGAATCTTGTGTAACTCAAGAGCTGTGCCGCAACGGTTCACCCGAACAAATTTTGTTTGACAAAATTTGCGCGGGTAATAGCCCGGAACTCTCCCTTGCTTCACCCGCGCAAATTTCTTTGAAATTTGTTCGGGTAAAATCCCGAGCAGGAGCATGACATGAAACGCACACTTTTTGTATTTGTTGGACTTCTTGTTATTGGTTTTCTTTTTATATCCGCCGTTCCATTCGTCGGTCAAAGATTTCGTCGCGCGCCCGTTTCCTCACCTGTTCAATCATTAGTTTCCGTTGCGTTTGATTTTGGAGATCGTGTTGCTACGGTTTCCTCGATTCCCGCAAGCACGGCATTTGATGCATTGGTTGCTGCCTCTGCAAAAGAACAGTTGGAATTAAAAACGAAACAATATGATTTTGGTGTTTTTGTTGAACAGATTGGGCCTCGGGCAAATACCAAAGAAAAATCATGGATTTATTTTGTGAACGGAAAGGCAGGCACAGTTGCCGCAGATAAACAGTCGGTCGTTAGCGGTGATATTGTTGAATGGCGATATGTCCAGCCAGTTTTTGAATAGAAATCACGTCAATTTTTCCGCGGTCGCGGTAAAAATGACATACTGTATGAATACAGTAATCCTTATTTTTTTGGGAGTTCTCTCAAGAGTTGTACCGCATCCGGCCAATGTGACGGCGGTGGGCGGACTTGCCATATTTTCTGGTGCGAGACTTGAATTCAAAAAAGCAATCGTCGTGACATTAGTAACGATGTTTCTCAGCGACATTATATTGGGATTTCATTCCGTCATGTGGGCAACGTATGGAAGTTTAGGCCTTGCGGTAATGCTTGGAAGATTTTTGCAAAAAAGAAGTTCAATTAAACAGATTGTCACATTAACATTCGTCTCATCACTTCTCTTTTATTTGATAACCAACTTTGCCGTGTGGGCAATTCCCGGCTCCATGTATCCGAAGACGCTTAGCGGATTATTGCAGTCATACATCATGGCCTTGCCGTTTTTCCGCAATTCGCTCCTCGGCGATATGGGATACTCTTTTATATTTTTTGGAGCGTATGAATTCGTAAAAATGTATAAAAATATTTTTGTGAAGAAAACCTATGTCAAGAATTCATTCTAAAGGAAAAGAACAACCGCCCGAAGCAGTTCCTCAAATGCTTGACACTACGGTTTCTGAGTCTTTTGATATTCGTGGCGCAACCCAGCCTCAAGATGTGTATGTTGCGCTAAGCGGCCGCATCATGCAACCTACATATCTAGGAGAAGAAAAAGAAGACGATCCGGCGAAGCGACCAATGGGTTGCCCGTGTGACAAAGAAACGTGGAAAATTTCTTATGATGATCAAGTTGAAACCACAAAAAAAACCCATCCGGAATGGACACCTCGTAAGGTAAAGGTTGAAACGGCATTGCAGTTTCGCCCGATGTTTCGATCGGATAAGAAGTCGATAAAGAAAGAAGCATCTGGCGAGCGGACGTATGATTCTGAAACGACATTTACCATGACTGACGATGGTGTGTTTACCTATACCAGTGGTGGATACGAGGGTTGGACTATCGAAGACCTAAGTCTTCGGCAAAAACGGTTAACACCGGACAGGTACTCTTTCAGAGATCATCAAACATCGCTTGCGATACAAGAAGCGTTTAAAAGCGGAGCGACAACTGTGGTAACTTCGTATTTTCGGGAAGGAGAAGGTAACAGGGATATTCTCGTTATGGAGTACGATCACGAAACAAAAACAGGGAAGACAACCGTGATAAACACAGAAGGAACAGGGAACTATCACGATTTTTCTACTCTTAGAACTATTGCTCAACAAGAGTTTCCAGCTTTCCATGAGACTCGCCCCTCGGACGCCATTTTTCTCTTGACGGATAGAGCAGTTTCTCAAGAACGCATACAAAGCGCAATTTTGACCGTAGAACATGCTGCCCTGGTGCCAATTAGTGAGCCATCAACGCAGGAACAGAGCCAGTTGGTGGCGGATTACAAACTCGTTGATGGGTCAACACATGTTGTTGGGGAAGATTATGATGAGCGTGATAAACCGCGAATATCAGAGCGCGTTGTCACCGATACTATTCGCACAGTGGAGTATGTAGGGAAGAGCTTGCATCAAGAGTTCCAAGTGTTGAGCGATACTGTGCGAAAAGATATTGTAGTGCCGCCATTTTTGCGGCGACTATTAGGGATTTCTGATCACAAAGATAGCAGTAGTGAAGGAGAAAAAAGTAGAGAGATGTATGAAGAGTTCGTGCATACGACACCAATACAAGAATTCGCAGATCCACAGGCACAATTGCAGGAGATGCAGGAAGTTATAAAGGGCGCAAAAGAAGTGATTGTATTTGCCGTGGATCCGGAAACACATGGAGTGGCCATACCGGCGGCGATACTTGCGCTTGATATGCTTGCGCATCCGGAAACGATACTGGCGGAGGATATCCAAGTGATGAGAGAAGAAGATGAAACGGTTCCATTAACTGACAAAGAACAAGAAGCAGTGATCGCATTTTTGACAATGGATGATAAGGAGATTGCTTCACTTGCATCGATGCAAGTGAAGCAAGAAACAAAATTGGCTTCGGGGCTTGAAAGGGTTGATTTGACGGTGTTGACGTGGGTTAAGGAACTTATTCAACGCATAGATGAAGCACCGGTAGAACAAGCGATGGAAACCATTGAGCACGAAGAAGAAGCGACGCTTATCAAGATGAGCGAATTGTGGGAAGTGCTGATGGATCGCAATATCGTTTATTCCGGCTCAAACGGGGAATTTCAGTTTTCGCCAGATCAAAAATTGGAGCGTGTAGAAAAAACAGAGCGCGAGTATGTAGAGAATTTTTCACTTGCCATTGCGGTGTGGGTCTTGTTGAAATTTGATGCGTATTATCGATCGCTTCGGTCGCTTAAAATATTCATTATGGGGGAAACGAAACAGGGTAGTCTTTTAGAGAAACTCAAGACGCACATGCCGGAGGGGTTAATCCAACGGGAACCGGCTCCGTGGATTCTCCTTGCCATAATTTGGCACCTTGCGATGATTCGTGAGCAAGGGATGATTCAAGGAGCAGGTTACAAGCAACAGGGGGCAAGTAAGAAAAAAACAAAAAAGAAACTACAAAATCCTTATATTCCGCATGATGGGGTAATATTTGCGTATCTAACGTGATAGAATAAACCTATGAATGATCTGCCCGACTCCGCCTCACCGGCGGGAACAAATAATCCGACCAATACCCCAATAATCCAATCTGGGACGGGTGTTGGATCAATCAGTAAGGAGATAGAGGGTGGGGTTGGGCTTAGCGAAGCGGGGCTGCACGATGTAAGCGGGCAGGAGATGGAGCTTCCAAAAGAAGTTGCAGCAGTTGGGGTGAAAGTGCAGCCGACCACCGTTACCATACCGCAACCGGTTGCCCAAATGGGAGTGATATCTGCCGGCACAAATGTTCCGGCGCAACCGGCACCCGCGGTAGCATTGCCGCTTACCGATGATCAGATCGCGGTGGGACTCAAGGCAAGTATTACCAGCTCCATCCGATGGCTTGCGGAATGGTGCGTATTGAGACTTAAACAATTGCACAAAAAAATTATTAAATCACCATGAGCGATCAGATACTCGATCTTGTCTACCGTTTAGAAATGCTGGGAGTAAGCGTGTTTTTCATGGGGATTTTTTTGGCAGGACTTGCCGGGCTTGCCTATTTAGCATTTCTGTTGTGGAAATTCCGCAATCGCGAGGAACATTCACTGGATTATGTGCTTGTTCAGGTTGCGGTGCCGCGGGATAACGAGATAAAAATAGACGCCGCGGAACAGCTGTTTGCAAGTTTACACAGTATCCAGCATGGTGGATTTTGGTCGTTTTTGAAGCCGCAACAGCACATATCCTTTGAAATTGTGGCAAAACAGGAAGATATCCGATTCTACGTTTCTACGCCCCGTAAGCTCATGGATCTGGTGGAAAAACAAATTCATGGCGCATATCCGGGAGCGGACATAAAAGAAACAGAAGAGTACTCGATATTTTCCGAAACCGGTAATGTCGTATTTGCAAGTTTGCGGCTAAAAAACGCGGATTTCATGCCCATCCGGGTGTACCGGGACTTGCCGACTGACCCTCTGTCGTCCATCACTTCGGTCTTGGCCAAAATGCAGGCAGGGGAAGGAGCAGTAATTCAACTTTTGATCCAACCTACCAGCGGCAAATGGAGTAGCTTGGGCCGATCGTATATTTCCAAAGTAAAAAAAGACGAATCAAATCCGGATAAAGCAAGTTTTAAAGTAGACCCCAAAACGCTTGAAGCGATCGAACAAAAAGTAAGTAAGCCCGGATTTAATGCGGTGGTGCGGGTAGTCGTTTCTTCTCCTACCAAAGAGAGCGCCCAGCGGCACTTGGACAATCTGCTTTCCAGTTTTAGCCAGTTTTCGTGCGATCACAACCATTTTACCAAAGTGAAATATCCGTTTAAACAACTGTTTATGGTAGATTTTATCTACCGCTACTTTCCGCTCTTTAATATTCCATTTTTTAAACAATATAGCGTATTTAATACTGATGAGCTTGCGTCTATTTTTCATTTGCCAAATAAAACCATTGAAACTGCGCACATCTATTGGCTCAATGCCAAACGCGCGCCGGCTCCGGCCCAAATTCCCAATAGCGGTTTGGCTCTGGGGTTTTCCAAATACCGCGGTGTGGAGCGGCCGATCTTTTTGGGCGAAGATGACCGCCGACGGCATGTGTATGTGATTGGTAAAACCGGCACCGGCAAGTCGCAGCTTTTGGAAGAAATGATCATGCAGGACGTGCACGACGGGAAAGGTGTTGCCGTCATTGATCCGCACGGAGATCTGATTGACGGCGTGATGAGCCGCATTCCGCCGAGTCGGGCAGAAGATGTCATATACTTTGATCCGTCTGATAACGAGCGGCCCATGGGGCTTAATATGTTGGAGGCCAAAACCGAAGAACAAAAACATTTTGTTGTGACCTCCATCGTCGGGCTTATGTACAAGCTGTATGACCCTATGAAAACGGGTATCATCGGCCCCAGATTTGAACACGCGATCCGAAACGCCATGTTGACCGTCATGAGCGAACCGGGCAATACGTTTGTGGAAGTGGTGCGCGTGTTGACCGACAGCGCCTTTGTACAGGAGCTGCTTCCTAAAGTGCAGGATCCAATTATCCGCAGATACTGGACGGATCAAATTGCCCAAACTGCTGACTTTCATAAATCCGAAGTGCTGGATTATATCGTGTCTAAATTCGGCCGGTTTGTTACCAACAAACTCATGCGCAACATCATCGGCCAGTCGCAGTCGAGTTTTGATTTTCGTAAAGTAATGGATGAAGGGAAAATTTTGCTCGTCAACCTTTCCAAAGGAAAAATCGGTGAGGAAAACAGCAACTTTTTAGGACTTATTCTTGTGCCGCGTATCCTCATCTCTGCCATGAGCCGGCAGGAAATACCGGAGGATCAGCGTCGCGATTTTTATCTCTATGTTGACGAGTTTCAAAATTTTGCAACGCCTGACTTTGCCCAGATTCTTTCCGAGGCGCGGAAATATCGTTTAAATCTTATTGTTGCCAACCAATTTATCGGGCAAATGGAAGAAGAGGTGAAAAATGCCGTATTTGGCAACGTCGGTACGCTTATCGGATTTCGCGTGGGAGTCACCGATGCCAATTACTTGCAACATGAATTTCAGCCGACGTTTAACGAAGCGGACCTTATCAATATCGATAAATATAACGCCTATATCAAAACCATTGTGCACAACGAACCGGTGAAACCATTTAGCATAGATTTAACCAAAGACATGAGTAAAGTAAAAGCAGAACGCAATGCCCAGGTGGCGGCAGCGATTGTGCAATTGTCGCGCCTGAAATATGGGCGTTCGCGCGAATTAGTAGAGGCAGAAATTTCCCAACGGGCAAGATTATAATTTTCCCCTCTTTACATATCTGTAAAATCCTCTAATGTTAATATTTATACATGCAAATCGTATTTATTTTTAATGTCCGACGACAAACTCATGGTATAGAAAAAAAGGCGCAAGATGAGGCGGAGTTTGATGCGCCGGAAACTATCCAAGCGATCCACGACGCTATTGTTGCCAATGGACATGAATGTGTTGATGTCGAGGCAGATGAAGATGCATACGGAAAATTAAAGGCGCTCAAGAGAAACGTGGATTTGGCATTTAACATTGCCGAAGGATTGCGGGGAGAAATACGCGAGGCGCAAATCCCGGCGATGCTGGAAATGCTGGGCATTCCGTATACACACTCGGGGGCCCTTACCCACGCAGTGACACTTGATAAATCGCTGACGAAAAAAATTTGGCAGCACCACGGATTGCCCACACCAAAATTTGTAGAAATCGGGTACAAAGAAAAGCCGTATGTGGAAGGGTTACGGTTTCCGGTGATTGTAAAACCCAATAGTGAAGGATCAAGCAAGGGAATTTTTAATGATAGTTTAGTGGATGACCCATCGCTCTTGTTGAAAAAAATCAGGCAGGTGCGAAAAGAATATGGCAATGGCGTTTTGGTGGAAGAATTTTTGCCCGGGCGGGAATTTACCGTGACGGTGATGGGAAACGAAGGCGTTGAGAAAGGCGTGTATACTCTTCCGATTGTCGAGCAAAATTATGACGTATTTCCGCCGGAACTGAAAAAGTTTGCATCGTATGAGGCAAAGTGGTTTTTTGAAGATACGCTTCCGGATGCGCGGGTTGCATATATTTGTCCGGCAAAACTGGATGCGGGACTGCAAAAGATGATTGAACAGTTATGTATTAATGCGTATGAAGTGTTGAAATGCCGCGATGTTGCCCGCATCGACTTACGGTTGGATGCAGATGGTAAACCCGCACTTCTTGAACTCAACACGCTTCCGGGTATGATGCCGGATCCCAATGTCGTTTCCTACTTTCCCGTTGCCAGCCGCGCCGCAGGTTGGAGCTTTAACCAGATGGTCGGCACCATTATCTCCCACGCCCGCGAGCGCCTCGGGATGACCCCAGGGTAAACCTGTCAGCACTTAGTTTGATATAATAGTAGTGTTCTCGGGCCCGTAGCTCAGCGGCAGAGCGCGTGTCTTATAAACACGAGGTGCCAGGATCGTCACCTGGCGGGCCCACCAATGCAAGAATTTGTTGTCCTTGTTGATGAACAAAATAAAGAGATTGGCACAGCACCGAAAGATGAGGTGCATACTACCAATACTCCACTGCACCGCGGGTTTTCGTTGTTTTTGTTTAACTCCAAAAACGAGCTGTTGGTAACGAAACGCGCGGATACGAAAAAAACATTTCCTGGTGTGTGGACTAATACCGTCTGCGGGCATCCGGGGTCGGAGGAAAGTGCAGCGGATGCGGCAAAGAGGCGGCTGAAAGATGAATTGGGCATCGACCTGAAAAGGTCTCACCTTGCTGAGCAAGGTGAGACCTTAAGAGTGGTTACGCCGTACCGCTACCGCTTTGCAGACGCCAACGGCATCGTGGAAAACGAAATTTGCCCGGTACTTGTAGGATTTATAACAGACATGCGGCCGCATTCGCGTTATAAAATTTTTCCAGATTCATCAGAAGTCAGCGAGTGGAAGTGGATGCCATGGGAAGAGTTTTTGAAAAATATTGATGCGCAGCCCGAAAAATATTCCCCCTGGTGCCGCGAAGAAGCAAAACTGATTACTCCCTTGGTAACTTGACTTCTGGCATAAAGAAGTTTACGATCACCTCGCTTGCCCACGAAAGGAGTATACTATGCCAGTTTCCATGAGAGAAGCAATCCCCGGAAGCACGCCAATTGCCCATCATATTGATCTCGATCGAGATGGAAGGGTTCATGTCAATGGAGGTGGAATAAAGGGGAAAATTGCAGAATTAGTAGGCGGGGGTGGTGTTTCATGGTCTGCCACACGCGATCATGATGCTGCCCACAAGGTCTATGAAGCTTGGAAAAAAACTGAGAAAAGAGTTTATGACGATCCCGATGCCGGGCTAACGGAAAAAATGTTGGCAGATCGAGACGTTCGCGAAGCGAAGAATAGGTTAAGAAGCACTGATAAGGCTTTACCGGTAATTTTTCAAGCACATCAAGGGAATCGTTAAATTGGTATTTCTACCGATAAATCCGGCACGGCGGTAATGGTGTGCCAATCTCCTTGTTTTCCTTTAAAGTACGCATACGCGGCGATGGTGACGGCATTGTCGGTGCAGAGCGCCGCGGGCGGCACAAAGAGTTTAGAGTTTAGAGTTTCGAGCTTAGTGGAAAACTTTTCTCTTAATCGAAGATTAGCTGCGACTCCGCCGGAGAGAAGAAGGGATTTGGCCCGATGCAGTTGAGCAGCCCGTAATGTTTTCTTTACTAACACATCGGTTATTGCCTCTTGTACTTCGTACGCAAGTGCATTAATGACAAGGTCGGACCTTGTCAGGCCTTGCAACTCTAACTTTTTCCACTCACGCAAGATTGCGGTTTTGAGACCGGAAAAAGAAAAGTTGAGCGAATCATCATGCATCATGGGACGGGGGAGTATAATTTTCAATTTACAATTTTCAATTTTCAACTGCGAAGAGGCTTCTTGAATGGCCGCGCCGCCGCCGTTCCCGAATCCCAACAGCCGCGCGGTTTTATCAAACGCCTCGCCCGCGGCATCATCAAGCGTCCCGCCGAGCCACGTTAAGTCCTTAATATTTTTCATCAAATAGAGTTCCGTGTGTCCGCCACTGACGACGAGGGAGATGGCGGGGAATTGTATCTGTTGATTGATAAGAAAGTTAGCATAGCTGTGAGCCAGCACGTGATTGACGGGAATAATCAGTTTGCCGGTAACAAACGCGATGGTTTTGGCAGTCTCAACACCGACGAGAAGTGAACCGATAAGTCCGGGCCCAACGGTGACGGCAATAGCGTCAATAGTGTCGCCGATACATTGATACACCGATACATTGACACCATTTTTGTGTGGTTTCATTGCTTCCTCAATCGTTGGAATAATGCACTTGAGCTGCTCGCGTGACGCTACTTCCGGCACGATGCCGCCGTACTTTTCGTGCATCGCGGCGCTTGTGGCGACGGCGCTACTTAATACCTTTACCCCATCTTCCACCACTGCCGCCGCTGTCTCATCACACGACGTCTCGATGGCAAGAATTCTCATGGGGTCATTTTACTCAAGACCAAGGAGTTTTGCCAGTTGGCTGGTGGACGGGGTATGGATTTTTGGGATGACGACCAGCTTCGCGCCGACGGCGACGGCTTGTTGGTTTTTCTTTTCAATAATTGGGTCCCCTTCAGTTACAGCAATTATCTGCGGAGCAAGTTTATTTACAAAATCAAAATATTGCTCGTCAGTTGTCATCGGCGGAAGCTCGATCACTTCGTCAACAAAGATGAGCGATTCAAGCATTTCGCGGCGCTGGTGTTGGGTATGGATAGGACGGGAATCTCCCTTTGTGCGCTTTACGTTTTCATCGGATTCCAGCGCAACGACTAGGCTATCTCCTAAAGCCCTTGCTTGTTTGAGAAACGAAATATGACCAAAGTGGAGCAAATCAAAACACCCCCCCACGAGCACGTTTTTCATAGTGGTATTATAGCGTTCCCTGCAAATATACGGCCTGCCAGGGCTGAAACCGTGAAGAAAAGATTTCGTCCTGGAGCACTTCGCCGGTTCGCGTTACTTTGTAGCGGAACGAGGCCTGTGCCCCCCATGCTGCCCAGTCGACCTGCTTTGTGACACCCTTGGGGAGTGTCGGATCCTCCTGATAGAGAGGCGGAGGCGGGGGTATCGCTCCCCACACCTGGTGATTAAGGATTTCTGTCTGCCGGCCATCGTTGGTGCCGTACAGCTCGAACGTCAGTGTCATATTTTTAGTATCGGTTTTGGTTTGGATCAGGATATATCCCGGTGTATCGTTTTTGATTTTCAAATCGACGGACGGAGAAAACACCGTGGCATCCAGTCCGGCTTTAAATCCGCCATCTTCATAAAAATGTACGCGATACGCGTGTGCCCGGCGCTCGACAATGGAGAGCCCGGCGTTTAACGCGGCCCGGAAAAGCGTGGTAGACACCTGACACACACCGCCACCGTCTCCCAATACGGTACGGCCTTCTTTGATAATATAGGCAGATTGATAACCGGTCGCGGCGGAAATATCGCCAACAGCGTCGTTAAAAGAAAACGTCGTACCGGGTTTGATAAGTAATCCGTTAATTCTGCTTGCGGCTAAGGCTACGTTATGGATACGTCCGGATATGGACCCGGCAAACTCCGAATACCCGCGGCCGATGAGTTCTTTTATGCCAAAGGCATTGACGCGATCAGTGGTGAGACTGGGCTGGATCACGTCTACTGGTAACGGGATGGTAACGATCGATCCTTGCATGGAAGGAATAGAGATAAGTGCTTGTTCAAATCGCTTTTTGGTTTCTTCGGCATTGACTTTTTTCCCTTCATGGGATGGCCGAAATGCAGTGACACGGCCGGCGTTAAATTGAAACAACGCATCAGCTACCGGAATATCTATATATTGGGCAAGAGAGTCGATGGTTTCATCCAGTACATTTGTATTCCAGCGAAAGTATGGGGTGATATCGGTGCTTTTTTTCAAAAATTTGGTATAGAAATTGCTGAATGCATGTTTGGATCGTCCCACGAGATATGCTTGAGTTGCGGAAAGTGTGGCGTCATAACCCAAATCCAACTCCTGTGCCGAAACGGTTGCTACCTGCCCATCGAACCGGAACTCAAAACGTTTTCCCTGAAAGGGTTCATTTTGGGAAAGCCAATATGATTCTACTTCTGATTGTGTTTCCCCCCCGACGGCGAGTCCCGCGACGGTGACGGTGGGATAGATTTTGTCTTTATAATAAGATTCAAACGCGGAGAGGGTAAGTGCAAGCAATAACAACAGAAGTGTGCCGCCCCACAGAATTCCCCGAAGCGAGAGTATAGCCTTGTTCTTTGCTTTTATCATGGTATGATGAATATATAATCGTATTGTATAAGTGTAATGTATGGATGAAGGAAATACCAACNNTGGAAAACGTTCCGCCTGCTCCCGGCCCGGCAGAGCCTGCTCCCGGAGCTCCGGAAACACTGGTGATACCCGTGTCGCCCCAGCCGGAGGCTGGTCCGCCTTTGGCGGAGGCGAGTCCTCCATCGGCAGAAAATCAATTTGCTCCACAGATTATTCCTGCTCAAGCACCTCCGGCGGCAGCAGGAACACCTCCGGGATCAAATCCTATGCCCAAAAGACTGCTTATGATTGTCGTATTTATCGTGCTGCTGTTGGGACTTGGTCTTTTGGGGCGGTTTGTTTATGGATTGTTGGCAGGAGCCAAGGAAGTGACGATCATATACTGGGGATTATGGGAAAACGATGCGCTTATCCGTCCGGTGATTGCGGATTTTGAATCGTCTCATCCCAAAATTAAAGTACAGTATGTAAAGCAATCGCACAAACAATACCGGGAACGGCTGCAGGCGGCAGTTGCCCGCGGTGATGGGCCGGATGTATTCCGGTTTCACAATACCTGGGTTGCGATGCTTGCCAATGATCTGTCGCCGGTTCCCAAAACCGTCATGACGGCAGCAGAATTTGCACAGGCGTTTTATCCGGTGGCAGTAGCAGATTTGGTTGGCGGCCAAAGTATTTATGGTATTCCGCTTATGATTGACGGGTTGGGACTTTATTACAACGAAGACCTATTGGCTTCCGCCGGGGTGGTGCCGCCGACCACATGGGAGGAGATGCTCAATATCGTTCCGAAATTGACGGTAAAAACGGATGCTACGATTACGACATCGGCCATTGCCCTGGGTACCACAGGAAATGTTGAAAATTTCAGCGATATTTTAGCGCTCATGATGATGCAAAATGGCGCGAACCTGCGCGAGCCGACCAGTCAGGAAGCGGAAGAAACGCTTATTTTTTACCGGAAGTTTGCCGACGCCGCCGATCCGGTATATACATGGAACGAAACGTTGGACAATTCAATCTATGCATTTGCCATGGGAAAAGTTGCCATGATACTGGCCCCGTCCTGGCGGGCGTTTGACGTGCGGCAAATCAATCCCAACCTCCGGTTTAAAATTGCCCCTGTCCCGCAGCTGCCGGGCAACACCGTGTCGTGGGCGTCATATTGGGTAGAAGGCGTATCGGGAAAAAGTAAGTATCAGGAACAAGCGTGGGAATTTGTGAAATACCTAACCGGCAAAGAAGCGGCAACGAAACTGTATACCGAGGCGTCAAAAACGCGGCTGTTTGGCGAGCCATACGCGCGGGTAGAGCTGGGAAGCGGACTGGCAAGCGATCCATATGTGGGAGCTTTTATAAAGCAAGCGGCCAACAGCAAGTCGTTTCCTCTAGCGTCGCGCACGTTTGACAATGGAATAAATGATAAACTTATCAAATATATGGAAGATGCGGTAAACGGGATGATCGCCGGATCTTCTCCCAAAGCGGTGTTAACGACTGCCGCAAGTGGATTCCGGCAGGTATTGGGAAGTTATGGATTGTCTTCTGGTGCTGCCCCTGCAAGGTAAGGAACAATGAAGCGATTATCACTTCGTGATGGGATTATTACCACTGTGGCCTACGCGGATATTTTTGGGTATCCGTTGACGCTGGAAGAATTGGCGATGTGGTTTCCCCTGAAAAGGTCTCACCTCGCCCAGCAAGGTGAGACCTTAAAACGCTTAAAACGCTCGCGCGTTGCAGGAGTTGATTATTATGGACTTCACAGTGTTAGTCAATTAGTGAGTGTGCGACATAAACGTGAGATATGGTCGAAAAAGAAAATGGAGTTTGCCAAGCGCATTGGGTGGTGGTTCCGGTTTGTCCCAACTATTAGCCTTGTGGGAGTGACCGGCGGGCTTGCGATGGCAAATGCCAAAAAACAAGACGATATTGATTTATTTTTTGTCACGAAAAAAGGAACACTGTGGGTGAGTCGGCTGGTAACTACTCTTATTGCGGAACTTCTTGGTGTCCGCCGCCGGCCCAAAGACACAAAGGTTATGAACAAAGTCTGCCTGAATATGTTTATGGCAGAAGATGCAGCTGCATTGCCTCCTAAAGAACGGGATTTGTTTGCGGCACACGAAGTATTGCAAATGGTGCCGTTGTGGGAACGGGACGGAACGTATCAAAAGTTTCTCGCTGCAAATAGTTGGGTTAAGAAGTTTTTACCGAATGCATGGAAAGAGAAATATGAAATGATAAATGTTCAATGCACAATGAGAGGAATACGTGTATTTTTGGACATTGTACATTTTACATTGCGCATTATCGAACCCATTGCTCGTTTTGTTCAGCTCTGGTACATGCGAAACCGTCGAACAAATGAAGTGATTTCTGGATCGATTATCCGTTTCCATCCGACGGATGCGAGGGTCTGGGTGCGCGATGCTTTAGGTGCGCGATTGGCACGTTATAATATCCCCCTTGACAAAGTTTTTTGTGGCAGTTAGAATAGCAGTCACTTCGAAAGACTGCCAGATTTTGACGTATTACTCAACGAAGTTTTATTAAAGGAGGTATCGTTATGGCGAAACAAAATATTCAACCGTTATTTGACAATGTCCTCGTTAAGCCCCTGGAAGGCGAAGAAAAGCTTCCTTCCGGTATCGTGTTACCCGATAGTGCAAAAGAAAAACCCCAAGTTGGCCTTGTTATGGCAGTGGGCGCCGGCGGCACCGACGACAAAGGAAATCCGGTGAAAATGGTGGTAAAAGTCGGGCAAAAGGTAATGTATAAAAAGTGGGGCGGCAATGAAGTAAAAGTAAGCGGCGAAGAATGGATGATTGTAGAGCAAAAAGATATATTGGCAATTGTAGAATAAATTAAAATTTAAGGAGGCAATATATATGGCAAAACAACTGAAATTTTCTGAAGATGCACGACAAGCGCTTATCCGCGGGGTCAATATATTGGCCAAAGCAGTGGTTACCACGCTTGGCCCTAAAGGCCGCAATGTGGCAATAGATAAAAAATGGGGAGCCCCCAATGTAATCCATGACGGCGTGTCAGTGGCCAAAGAAATCGAACTAGAAGATGCATTTGAAAACATGGGCGCACAGCTCGTGAAAGAAGCGGCCAGCAAAACCAACGATGTGGCAGGAGACGGCACCACGACCTCCACGCTGTTGGCACAAGCCATCGTCAATGCCGGATTTAAAAACGTGACAGCGGGTGCTAACCCCATGATCCTCAAAGTCGGGATGGAAAAAGGCGTGGGAGTAGTCGTTTCCGAACTGCGGAAAATGGCCAAGACGGTGAAAGATGCGGATGTTGCCAAAGTCGCAACTATTTCCGCCCAAGATGGGAAAATCGGCAACTTAATTGCCGAAGCGCTCACCAAAGTAGGCAAAGATGGCGTGGTCACGGTAGAAGAAGGCAAAGGGCTGGAAATGAGCATTGATTACAAAGAAGGTATGGAGTTTGACAAAGGATACGCCAGTTCCTACTTTGTGACGATTCCGGATAAAATGGAAGCGGAAATTGAGGATGCCTACATTCTCATCACCGACAAAAAGATTTCGGCGATTGCCGACCTTTTGCCGTTCCTTGAGAATTTTATTAAGGTCTCAAAGAACCTTGTGATCGTCGCTGACGAGATCGACGGCGAAGCACTTGCTACCTTAGTTGTGAACAAACTGCGCGGCACATTTAATATCCTAGCGGTGAAGGCACCGGGATTTGGTGACCGAAGAAAAGCTATGCTGGATGATATTGCCGTCCTTACCGGCGGCACGGTGATTAGTGAGGATACCGGGCGCAAACTTGAGAATGTGAAAGTGGAAGACTGCGGACGGGCCGACAAAGTGTGGGCAGACAAAGAAAACTGCCGCATCATCGGCGGCAAAGGGACAGCCGCGGCACTCAAAGCCCGGATTGCGCAAATCCGTCGGGAGCTTGATGAAACGACCAGCGATTTCGATAAAGAGAAATTGCAGGAGCGCTTGGCGAAGCTTTCCGGCGGCGTGGCAGTGATAAACGTTGGAGCCGCAACCGAGATTGAGCTTAAAGACAAAAAAGAGCGCGTGAATGACGCAGTGGCAGCCACCAAAGCAGCGTTGGAAGAAGGCATAGTGCCCGGCGGCGGCGTATCACTGCTTCGTGCGCGAACTGCGCTTGGCAAACTTCGGGAGACGTTGACTGTTCCGGACGAAAAGACGGGCATTGATATTTTATTCCATGCACTCGGGGAACCGGTGCGTTGGATTGCTAAAAATGCCGGAGCAGATGACGGATGGGTACTTAAAACCATCGAAGAGTCCAAAGTCGCTGACTTTGGGTTTGATGCAATGGATCTGACGTTTAAATCCATGCTTAGTGCAGGAGTGTTGGATCCGGCCAAAGTGACGCGGACGGCAGTACAAAATGCCGTATCGGTTGGTATGATGATTCTCACGACGGAAGCGCTCATTACGGACCTTCCGGAGAAAAAGGAAGCTTCAGCTGGCGGCGGTATGCCCGGCGGCATGGGTGGCATGGGCGGGATGGATTATTAAAAACTTAAAAATTAAAACAGAAGGCCCTCGAAGTAATCGCGAGGGCTTTTTGGTACAATACAGCCATGTCAGTCATAGTCTTCTTGGTTATTCTTCTCGTTTATTTCCCTTATAAAGGAAAAGATTTTATTGGGTTAAGTTTTGCAAAAGCGTTGGTCGGATCAACGTGGTTTTTTATTTGGTCACTGGTGGTTCTCTGGTTGTCAAAATCGAACGTATCGGTTGAGTTATCTTATCGGACCATCGCCCTGTTTACCGTTATAATATGTATTTGGTTTTCGTCACCACAAATTGTTCGTGCAATTGGTAAAAAACCTAAAGAGTATATAGAAAAAAACCCGAAACGATTTTTAGTACGATTTGAATTACCGGTGATGCTTCTTAAGTTCTTTGAAATTCTTTTTCAACAGTCGGTGTTTATCTATATTCTCTTTGTGATTCTAAACGTAGTTCCCTTACAGGAGAAAATCTTATGGTTTACTTTCATAGTCGCTATTATTCATGCTGGAAACATTTTTGTCATGTCTTGGCGTTGGACAGTGTTTTATTTGATATTAAGCATTCCGATGGCCATGGTATTTGGAACATTAATCTTCCAAGGATATGCCTTGGTTACAATGAGCGTGCATCTTGTTTTTTACTTATTATTTAACGGAAGATATTGGATTTCTAGAAAGTAAGGCCCAGGCTGATATAATGCATGTATGAAAAAATTTTATTTGGCGGAAGTTACAACGAAAGATAAGCTGATCCATCAGGGGGTATATTTTGAGCCGAAGAAGAAAGGAAAAGTGGCGCTCCTGTGGGTGCATGGGTTGACGGATAATTTTTACGGGGATATGGGAATGCTTGAGGCGATGGTTGAGGCATTGAGTGGTGAGGGTTGGGGCATAGCCTCGTTTAACACCCGTGGGCATGATGTAGTCTCAACATTCAAGAAGCTTGATACTAAATCTCCGAAAGGATATAGATCAGTGACTATTGGCGCAGGATACGAAAACTTCAAAGACTGTATTTACGATATTGAAGCAGGCATTACATTTCTTGAACAACAAGGATTTACGGAAGTAGTTATCGCTGGTGCAAGCACTGGAGCCAATAAGGTTTGCTACTATGCCGGAACAAAAAAGAATCCACGGGTAGCCGGAGTTGTCCTCGTTTCTCCCATCAGCGATGTGCCGATTGAAAGCAAAAGCGAGAACTATCAAGCGAATCTTAAGCGGATGAAGCAATTGGTCAAGCAAAGAAAAGGAGAGATTTTGTTGGATAATGTTTCATATCTTGCACTTACACCTAAGCGTTACATAAGTCTCTATGAGCCGGGATCAGTAGAAGATGTGTTTGACTACTACAATAAGAAACCAAAGTTGACCGCATTTTCAAAAATTAAACAACCCTTGTGCATCATCTTGGCCGGCAGTGACGAATACACAGACCGTCCGGTCGCGGATATTCTTAGTGTTTTTAAAAAGCACCAACGCTCCGCTAACTTCCATAGTGCGATCATCCCTGGTGCATTTCATGGTTTTGGTGGAAAAGAAAAAGAAACAGTAAAGGCGGTTATTGAATGGATAAAAACTATATAATTATGAATAGTATCGTTATAGAAAAACCGACACTTGATGATGTGGATACCATGTTTATCTGGGGAGAGGCGACTCCCTATTTATGGGCAACAGAAGAAACAAAATGGTACCCGAAAGACTCAATAGTGCGTTGGATAACAGATCCAAAAGATGATGTCTTACTGGTCGCACGAGTAAACGGCAAACTTGCGGGCATGTGTATGACAAACGTGCTTCGGGATTGGGCACTTTGTACCGGATTATATGTGGATGAGCCGTACCGAAAAAAAGGAGTTGGGAAAAAGCTCATCGAAGAAGCAACGTATCAACTCCAAAAAAAGGGGATACCAGGTATGGATCTTGTTGTTGAGGTAGATAATCCTAATGCCGTAGCATTTTATAAATCCTGCGGTTTTGTACAGGGGTATATGTTTCATTGGATGTATAAACCGTTTACAGCTTGAAACAGTGTAAAGAAAGAAGAAAATTTATGACTGACATGTTAATCGTGTACGTTACTTGTGAAAACATTGGGGAAGCAAAAAAGATCGGGCGGCATTTGCTGGAAAAACGGTTGTGTGCGTGTGTGAACATATTGGGTAACGCCAACCCGATGTTTCTTTGGCCGCCGAAAAGCGGCAATATAGACGAGAGTCAGGAGGTAGTGTTACTCGTCAAAACATTGGAAAAGAAATATAGCGAAGTGGAAAAAGAGATTATTAAGATGCATTCTTACGATACGCCCTGTATT
This sequence comes from Patescibacteria group bacterium, assembly GCA_003524845.1. Classification (GTDB taxonomy): domain Bacteria; phylum Patescibacteriota; class Microgenomatia; order UBA10105; family UBA10105; genus UBA10118. Next base: position 24,883 of record DQGR01000101.1, on the reverse strand, counting down.
ATTGCCTTGCCAGTCCTTCACGTTGCCCAGAAATATTACGAATGGCTAAAAGGAGAGATAGAATTTACAAGAAAAGGAGGGGGAAAACAATGATAAAAAATCATATCGTCTACAACACGTTTTCTGATTGGCGGTTTACGATCACGGGTGGCGAGGGGCCATATATTTATGATGATAAAAAGCGAAGAATTATTGACTTTACCTCCGGATGGAACCTTGCAAACCTTGGATGGAACAATCCGGAAATTATAGAAGTGATAAAAACCCAAGCGGATAAAAATCTCTATGCGCCCATGTGGACAAATGATCCCATCCAGTGGGAATATGCAAAAGCGCTTACCGATGTACTACCGAAAGAGCTTGATGCCGTGTGTCGTACGACCGGAGGAGCGGAGTCAAACGAGGTGGCATTAAAGATAGCTCGGGCGGCAACGGGAAGAAAAAAAATTATCGGGTTTCAGGATACCTTCCACGGTCAAACATTTGCGGAGGTAACGCTCGGGACACGTCATGAGTGGCTAACGGCGCTAGCCCCACTGTTACCGGATATCATACAAATGCAATGCCCTTCCGTATTTGCTTATGGAGACAGAGGAGAATACCCACTCGATGTGTTTCTCAATGATTTAGAAGAATTACTTAAAAAGCGTGATGTCGCGGCGATCGTGGCCGAAGCAGGCATTGTGACTGGCTGGGGAAAGACCCTCGTTGCGCCAAAAGGATTTTTAGCGGCAATCCGGAAGCTTACGAAGCAATACGGCACGATGCTTATTCTGGATGAAGTAGGAACCGGCTTTAGCCGTTGCGGTAAACTGTTTGGATTGGAATTGGACAATGTTGTTCCGGACATTGTAACATTTGCCAAAGGCATATCTAATGGTGCCGCAGCAATCGGAGCGTGTGTAGTAAATAGCCGTGTTGTAGAGCCCGTTATTCCAAGCATTCGACTTGTTTCTACGTTTGGCTGGACGCCGGTTGCTTGTGCCGCAGCAAAAAAGGTTTTAGAGATTCATCTGCGGGATAAAGTATGGGAACAAGCGGCGGAAAAAGGAATATTTTTGATGAATATTCTTAAAGAACAACTTAGCGATCACCCAAAAGTAGGAAATATTCGTGGTATCGGTATGGAGATAGCGGTGACATTCCTTAAAGACAAAAATGCCAAAACACCGGATGAAGACTTTGCAAAACAGCTTGTTGCGAGGTCATTTGAAAAGGGGTTGCACATTGTTCACGGGGGAGATGGTAATATACAAATCATGCCGCCCCTGACAACTTCACAAGAAGTGCTTAAGCAAGGGGTGGATATGCTAGTAGAGAGTATTCAGTCGCTTATTTAATCTCCGGCAAGACTTCGAGTGGATTTCCACGAACTGACACAGATAAGCATATCTGCATAGCAAAGTAAGAACTAAAGATAATTTATAACTCACATGCGGCCGCATTCAAGTTATAAATAATAGAGGCTTCCGTAGAATTTGTGAAAGATGGTGTGGGCTTTTTCGCCGAGCCAATTGTTGGGAAGTAGCGCATAGGGCAACTGTGGGTCGTCGCGTAGAATAGAAAGATAGGAAGTGGCCAGAGTCGGATGCGGCCTCTTTATGCTTCCATGTATTTGGATAAATTTTGCATATCGATCATTGAGAGAATCGAGTTTGTAGAGCGATTGAATAAGTGATTTTATATCTACATCTCCGATGACCGCATCTTTGCCCATGTCAGAGACAATTACCAAGCCGGATAAATCGTAGTCGGTGCAAAACTCATGTATCGCGCGTCTTGGATTATAGGGGGTAATCCATACACTTTCTTGAAGCATTGCGCAGCCTAGGCGTTTAAGAAATGTTCGCAAGAAATTTCGATGATGGCTATGAGTCTCTGGGACATCGTAGGTTACGATATATATACAGTTATCCCAAGAGCGCTTCTTTCTGTATTGCGGAATAAGACTCAATAGTCGCCGCTTTCCTTCTTCGGTAAGTTTGATAATGTCTCTGGTTGGTTTTTTAGAATAGGAGATGTATTTTTTGTGTTTGAGTTGGAGGAGGGCGTTTTTAATGGTTTTATAGTTAAAATCATGGAGCCAGTCTGTGGCTTCGTCAAACATTTGGTATGTGCCAACACTTGTTCGGGATTTGCCAAAACCACATAACGTGAGAAAGAGAGTAAACAGTACCGTGTCGGTTGCCGTCTGAAGGAGCCCATCGGTGATTTTGGTGGCAATATCTTTCAATCCTGTTTGTCTCATTAATTATTTATAATCTGAATGCGGCCGCATGTCAATTATAAATAATTTGTTCTCGACAGGCTCGAACAATAATTTTTCTTGTATATTTATTTAATCTCCGGCAAAACCTCCAGCGGATTTATGGGGGTTCCGTCCTGGTAGAGTTCCAAATGTAAATGGTTACCGGTAGACCAGCCGGTAGAACCCACAGTTCCCAGTTGGGTGTCTTTGGTCACGGTATCACCCTGCTTTACGCTGATTTCTGAAAGGTGGGCGTAGAGCGATTGGATCCCTTTATCGTGTTGGACAAGCAAGTGTTTGCCGTATCCCCATAGAGATGAAGTGGCCCACGCGACCCATCCTTCGGCCACGGCAAATACCGGAGTTCCGCGTGGGGCGGTTAAATCCACCCCCGGGTGTCCCAGGTGAAACCGTTGGGACAGGCCAAAACTTGGTAGCGGCCAGCGGAAGCGGGACTGCGTAGGTGTGACAGACACGACGGTCGTTTCCGTTTCCGTTAATACTTCCCAGTTGCCGGCGATATCGCTTGCCTGCGGTACCAGGACCGCAGCCACAAACGCGAAGCCAGCCAACTGGACCCCCAGGAATTGTTTGAACGGGAGCTTTTCTATGCTACGTCGAAGCCAAAAACTGACACGGTTGCTGCCGTGGTACGTAGCCGTGAACCATGATAAAAGTTGGTTCATAGATCAAGAAACCACTCCAATGGGAGTGGTACTTGAGAACATACATTGTAGCATACAAACGCTCCAAAGTCAAATCCTATGGGCTTCTCGGTTAGTGGATTTGGCAGGGGTTGCGGCTTTGTGTTATGATCGAACTCACGATGAAGCGCAAGCTGGCTCTGTTTCTCGTTTTTTTAGGATTACTTGCCGCGGTGGTGGGCGTGGTGAAGCTTTTGACCGGCAGATCCGGAAAACTGGGTGAACTTAGGGTAGAAAGTGCGCCTCCGGCAAGCGTGTTTTTGGATAATAAGCATTTGGGCCGCACGCCGTTTAAAGATAAAGTTCAAGCCGGGGAATATACGATAAAGATTGTTCCGGAAGGCACGACCCCGCAACTTGCAAGCTGGCAGGGGCAAATATCGGTGGGTGCAAACCTTCTGACCTATGTCAATGCGAATCTCGCTGAATCAGAGTTAGCCTCGGCAGTAGACGTATTGTGGCTTGAAAAAATCTCAGGAAAGCTTGCGGAATTATCTATTACAACCAATCCGGACGGCGCAAGCGTGTTGGTAGACGATGAAACCAAGGGGGTAACGCCATTGTCTCTGACTGACATTAGCACGGGAGATCATTCAGTGACAGTGACATCTCCCGGTTTTTTGTCCCGTACGATTAAAATAAAAATAACGCCTGGATATCGGGTTATTTCATCGCTTAAACTTGCCCTTTCGGCAGCAGGTGTGCCCACGCCTACTCCCACCCCAGAAACAACAAGTATGCCTACTCCCACCAAAGCACCGAAGGCAACGCCCACCAAAACTGCAACATCGTCCGCCAGTACCCAACCGGACCCGGCTAAACCGTTTGTGATAATCAAAGATACCCCAACGGGATTTTTGCGGGTCCGTATGGAGCCCACTACCAGCGCGACGGAATCGGGGCGCGTGAACCCGGGGGAAAAATATCATCTGGAAGATACCAAGAGCGGTTGGTATCAGATCAAATACGACGGAACGCGATTGGGTTGGATCTCCGGGCAGTACGCGGAGAAAGTTGAATAGCTATCCCCCTATTCCGTATACGACAATAAACACCGTTGCCACCCAGAGGATAATGGTGGTCAATAGCGGCCAGTCGGACATGAGTATTTTTTCAGGAGACTCGCCTTTTCCTTCATAGATAAGCTGCATATAGCGCATGATGCCATAGAGGACAAAGGGTATGGTGGCCATCATCCACTTGCGATCGGGAAATTCAGCGACAAATTCGTTATAGTTGCGAAAGAAAAATCCCCTCGTGATGGGTCGCTCCAGAAACGTATAAAAAGCATAAGTGATAAACGTAGAATTGGCAAACATAGCAGTATAGGTATCCAGCAATTTTTCAGAATAGTGAAGGAGTGTCGCGCGTGTGTCGCGGGGCACCACTCCCTGATAACTTTGGATAAGGGTAAGTTCTGACCTGCGTTTACCGATTGCCAAAAACAGCGCAAGCGAGAGCGCAGCAAGCGCTAGCCATACTGAGATATGGTAGCCCGTTGCCGCTTCACCCGCATAGACACGCAAAAAATAAGCCGTGGTGATGGCCAATATATCAATCACATTGATGTGTTTAAGCACGAGCGTATAGGCATACTGAAGGAAGATAAACGCACTGGCAAGGATAAAAAACGATTGTCCCAACTGGTAACTTATGGCAAGCCCTGCCAACAAAAAAGCAATCGAAACAAGAATCGCAACGCCGGCGGAAAGCTTGCCGCTTGCAATAGGCCGGAATTTTTTAAACGGGTGTTTGCGGTCCCGCGGTGCATCCAACAAATCGTTGAAAATATAGTTCGATGATGAAAGGAAGCAAAACGCGACAAAGCCAAGGAACGATGCGTTAAAAAGCTTCGGGTTAAACAGCTGCCCGGTAAACAATACTGTGGTAAACAGCGCAAAATTTTTTACCCACTGTCGGGGTCTTGCGGTTTTGATAATTGCGAGAAGTATTTTAGCCATACCAAAAATCCTGCGAGCGCCACCGCCACCAAAAGAAACGCGAATAGCTTTTCCTGGCTTCGGACAGTGAGCGCAACTGCCCCCAGTATAGCGGACACTCCCCAGTAAAACAAGGCAACACGGCGCTTGCCCCACCCTAAATCTAAGAGTCGATGATGCAAGTGTCCCCGGTCCGCCCAGACAGGCGATTTTTTACTTCCCAGCCGGCGAAGGAGGGTATAGACTGCGTCCATGGTGGGCACGCCCAATACCAAAAGAGCTGTCCCCATTTTGCCATAGGACAAAATGCCCAAGATTGCCAAGAGAAAGCCTGCCAGAATTTTACCGCCATATCCGGGCATAATTTTTTGCGGATAAAAATTCCAGGGCAAAAACCCCAAAAAAGTTCCGGCGGTAATAAACGCAAGACTGGTTACAATTGACTGAGTTGCGTCGTGAATATTAAAGCGCAGGCTCAGTAGTCCCAGGGTGGTAGCGGCAATCACGACAAAACCAGGCATCTGTCCGTCGACACCTGACGACCAGCCGACAATATTCATGGTCCAGACAATCCAGAGAATCGCAAATAAACTTGACCAGACACTTATTTCTCCCAGAACCGGAAGCGCAAGATGCCACATATCAAGCCGTAAAATTCCTCCCAAGGGATTCGTAATAAACGGAATATCAATACCAGACAGTACAATCAGTAGTGCAATGCCGATATTAGCAGCAAAACGGATGTACGGAGAAATATCTTTTCGGTCATCGAAAAGCCCTATCCCGACTGTAACGATTGCGGCGGCACTGAGTCCGATCACGGTTCTCGTCAGCGGCAAAAACCAGAGTAAGGGGAGGATAAATCCAATCAGAAGTGCGAGTCCGCCGGCCCGGGGCACTATTCCATGATGCACCTGGGCTGGATGCGTCCGTTTGCGTGGATCATCAACCAGTTGCAATCGTTTTGCCAGTTGAATAACAAGTGGAGTAACAGCAAAACTGACAACTGCCGCCATCATCGCCGGTAATAAAAAACTATCCATATCTCACACCTAAGTTACCAGTAATATTAGATTAATTAGCGTGTATCCGAGCAGTAAAATCAGTGTGGTAGTAGCACTGGTCACTATATGAGAAAGATACGAAATCCGCGCATGCAACACATAAGCAATTAATGTGTTGATTCCATAACACAAACAGCTGCCAACCAGCAGTAAAACAAGCGCGACTGGTTGTGCCAGTTGTTCTTCGCCCCAGGGTAGTGAATAAAGTAATGGGATCACCGGTGGCAGCCGGTTCCAGACCAGAATGATAATGACGCCACATAAAAATAAAGTAACTGCACAAATCCGGAATGACCAGATGACAAATGGATCCTGACGAAATTCCTGGGTTTGAGTTGCCAGTTGAGTTAACAGTGAAAATTTCATAAAGATTTAATTACAATGCTGTTGATAGTGTACGAACCATTTTCCGCAATCGTAAACGCGCGGTTTGGAAACCGAGAAAACTCACGAGCCCACGTCTCCGGCGGCATGCCCACAGAACCCACATACCGGGGCATGGTAATTCTTTCGGGATTATATAAAAATACCGGCGCAGTAGTATAATACAGCGCTTCATAAAAAATCAAAGGCGAGGCAGCATACACTAAATCGCCAGGTTTCAGTAGGGTGTTTATTTCTGCAAACGTATTGCGAATCGGGGTTTTACGATGAAACGCAACTGTCCACACGTTTGCAACAATCAGCAAGAGTAAACAGGTTAAGCTGAGAATTTTTTGCAGACGCACATTTTTTATAGTCGTCAAGAAATAGACGAGTAAAAAAATTTCACCCACCGTACAGTAGATCAAATAACGATGGACATAGAGCGGTTTGACAAGCGAAATGATTAAGACAGCTACAATGGGCAGAAATGTCCAGCAAGTAAAAAGCTGAAATTCCCGTTTTTTATGTTTCTGCCGCCAGAGCCAAAAAGTTACCAATAGTAACGTCAAAGAAACCAATTTCATCACCCACCACAGGTTTCCGGGTGTGCCTTCATACGCCAGAAAAATATTCCCCAAAACTGATTGGATTAAATTAAGATCAATCGGATACATCCACATGGGGCCGCTGTCTTTCAGTTGGGTAAGGAGTGTCGGAACCCAGGGTAAAAAAAGTAAAAACACGGCTGCTGATTGAATTATTGCCCGTTTAAGCTGCCGGCTCGTCAGGAGATAAGAATTCTGGGCTGCAAGTACAAACAACATATAGGGTTGAGTATATAGGCCAAGCGTAGTAACCAGCACATGCCAGCGCCATTTTTTTGTCCAGAGAAAATACATAGATAGAGTGCTGAGCAGTACAAGCAGCGAATACATCCGCAGTTCAAAGGCAAAATAGAGGAGCATGGGATTAAAAGCGGTAAACAGAGTGGTTACTACTGCGAAACGTTGAGTTTTGAACAAACGTAAAGCAAAATAATAAATGACCAGTAAAAATAGTAAGAAGAAGAAAATAGAGAGACCGCGCAAAGCGATTTCACTCCGGCCAAACAGGCGCATCCACACATTCAGTAGTAAATAGTAAAGGGGTGGATTAAAATCTCCGCTGGTGCGCTTGATCACTTCAAACCACGAATCCTGGGCAATCCAGACTGAAAACGCCTCATCGCGCCACAAACTTTGCGTCCAGTAAAAGAGTGGCGTGTGGTTAAATAAAAAATTAATAATTGCTTGCATTTTAAATCTTTTCAGTCACCCGATACTCCAGCCGTTTGCCAAGCATGAGGCGCGTATGTGCATCAAGTCCGGGTAAGGCTGAGAGAAAAAATGAAACTACGGGTAAACTAAACCACTGTAAATACAAAATCGGAATTTTCCATCTCGGGTAACCAGCAGGGCGGCTGGGCCGATTTCGCAAATCGACTAGGATCATAATAAGCAAGAAAACAATTGAAACCGTTAAAATACCAGATGAGAGTTGAGCTAGTTCGTGGCCCAAATAGGTGCGGGCAAAATTTTGATTAACAATCGGTGGAATAGTTGAACCAAGTGTCAAAATAAACCAGTTGGTGGGCCAGAGAATATGATTTTCCAAAAGATGAAACACCCGCATGGTTTTTTTCCAGAAGGGAATTGTGGTATTGGTAAAATATTGCTGTAATACATAGGGAATATCAGAGACTCCCCAGGCCCAGCGTTTGTGTTGTTCGTATTGGTTGACCATGGTGCGCCAGAAGCCGGTTGACTCAGCTGCATCGGCGAGAGCCGGAAGAAAAATCGGGATTGCCTGAACTTTTTCACCAAGTTGAAAATAGGTTTTAAAAAACAAATGGTAATCTTCGGGAATCACATCAATTCCCCAAAACCCTACCTTCTCGACAGTCGTAAAGGGCAGCGAATAGGTTGAGAAATTAATCAGCCGGTCATTTTGAGATAGCAGCGAAAGGTTGAGAACACTACTTATGGTGTTGATCACCCGGCCGGGCAACGGAATCCGCCAGATATTGGAATAGAAAAGAATGGCCGGTTGATAGAAGTGAAAATAGCGATCGGGATCGGACAAAAATGCGTGCGTTAGGTAGGAATAATATTTCGGATGCAGGAGGACATCAGCATCACACGACGTGACGGTCACGTTATCAATATCAATATTCTCTGCCCGCAGTTTTTTGGCTACTTCTTTACCAGCCCAAGCCATATTGGAAGACTTGCCGGCAACTTCACCGGTAATAAGCGGATGTTCGGTCACCCAGAAATGTTTAAATTCATGCCCATATTTATTTTTAAGTAGCTCTGCGGTTTCATGGCGTTTGTCGTCTTTGACTTCGGTAGCCAGCACCACGATCAAATTTTTCAGCGGAAAATCCTGTTTCAGAAGATTAATTAGTGTATCCTCAAGTACGGTAACCGGTTCTTTGTATTCGGGAATAATAATCACATGAAAAATTTCCTGCCAGGTATCGGGAAATTTTTCCTTAAGTAGAGTTAACCAGTCAACTTTGGTATGCGCGGTTAGGGTTAAAAAAGCCCGCGTACCCTTAAATGCGAGCGTAAATGACTTATAAAACCAGTACACGTCAAAGGTGAGTACCGCATACGCCACTACTGCCGGATGCCAGAACGAGAGCCACAAGGGAAAGGTGATTAAAATCCAGGAAAAGAGGGGAATCAATATTTCAAATAGCCTATGGGAACGCTCCGGATATCGTTCAATCAACCGTTTCATAATTAGCATAATTGTATCATAGGAACGTGGAGAAGAGGGGATTTACGGTAGCACAAAAAGCTTAGCTTCCTTGGAAGCTAAGCTTTTTCAAATTTTAAAGAGAGTTTTAGCGTTTTTAGTCGTAGTTTCGGTAACCTCGGAAAGCGAGGCGCCGGTGTACTCAGCTACTGCCTGGGCAATCAGCGGAATCTGCATTGGTTCATTACGCTTGCCGCGAAATGGCACCGGAGTCAGATACGGCGCGTCAGTTTCCAGGACGATGCGCGCAAGCGGAGCAGAGGAGACAATCGTTTTCCAGTCCGGTGAGTAAGTGATGTTACCGTCAAACCCGATATAATATCCCATAGTAATTAGCAGTCGTAAGTGTTTCTTGCTACCGCCATAACAGTGAAAAACACCCGGCGGGCGTGAAGGAGCCTGCCTGCCGGCAGGCAAGTTTTCACGGATGCGGGAATTATTTGATATAGTTTGTATCATATCATCATGGGCTTCACGGCAGTGCAGGATTGTGGATAAGTTTAATTCATGTGCAAGTTCGTACTGCAGCAAAAATAGCTCCAGCTGTTTCTGTTTCAACTCCTCTGTGATTTCCGTGTTTTCATATTTTGAATTTCGATACACATGATAATCAAGTCCGATCTCCCCCATTGCCACTACCCTATTTTTGGTTGCCAGTTCTTTTAACTGCTGTTTTAAATCAGCGTCCACGGTGAGGTCGGGGTCTTTGGCATGGTGTGGGTGTACCCCAACTGCTGCCCAGCAATTATTATACGTATTGGCAATCTCAACAGCACGAGTACTTGAGGCTATATCAGTGCCGGGAATGACAATCTTGCCTACTCCCTTTTCCTTGGCCATCTCGATGACTTGGGGGAGATCGTCTGTAAAGGCTTCAAAATTCAAATGACAGTGGGTGTCGATGAACATACTTGCGTCTAATGCTATTATTGTAGCAAATGACTGAAAAGATAAGTCGTTATGATTTGAAATTAATTGCTCGCGATGCTGGGGTAAAGACTACAACAGTTCTTACATTACTTAAGGGTGGTGTTACTTTTGAAGCTGTTGATACGGTACTTGAACTTCGAAATTCGCTAGTTTCCTATGATAAAGATGGAAATATTCGTGGTCAAGTCACCGCAGCAACGCTCTGTATCGGGTGGAAAGCATGCGAAGGAGATATTGATGTACTTAATATAGTTGTTGATAGAGCGCTTGAGATTGTGCATCGGCGTTTTACACCCGATAACTACGGCTGTTTCCATACCAACCAGTGGAATTTCGCATTATTTTCAGCACTGCGGCAATATAAGCGCCGTGGTGCTGCAGGACTTAATCAGTAATTATAAGAGTAAGGATTATTAAAATTAAACAATTCGTGGAAACAGGGGCGGTTGGGAAGTGATTTTGGGAGCGGTAAATTGCGCAATGATTTTTTTCGAGGTAACAGGAAGAAAGGGTTCTAGATGATAAGCAAAACTTAAAATTCTTTTAACATAGGATTTCAGGTGGCCGTTTCGTTCCTCTGCCGTTTTAGTCCACGGTTCAAATTTAGAAATCTCTTGATCTAATAACTTTATTTCTCTCCAAATTTCTTCAATAGCTAAATTAAATTCATAGCGTTTAATATGATCAGTAAATCCTCCAATGTCTAATTTTGTTTCTGTATTTTCTCTAGTTTTATTAAAATCCTGTATACCGTCTAAGTTGTCCGTTTCACATAGTTTCGCAACACGCGCCACCAGATTCCCTAATCCATTTGCCAGATCAGCGTTATAGACGATTTTAAAATCCGCTTCTGAAAAATCGCCGTCATTAAACGGCGAAAAACGCGCAAGGAAATAATAGCGCAAACTATCAGCGCCGTATTTCTGAATGAGTTCAATCGGATCAATCACATTGCCCAAAGTTTTGGACATCTTTTGGCCGTTTACCGTGAAATAATCGTGCACAAAAATAGTTTTGGGAAGTTGAAGTTTAGCAGAGAGTAAAAACGCCGGCCAATAGATCGCATGAAAGCGCAGGATACCTTTACCAATCACGTGCACGTCAGCCGGCCACCATTTACTATAATTTTTTTCATCCCAGTCAAATCCAATACCTGACTGGTAAATATTTAAGGCGTCGAACCAGACATATATCCGTTGTGAACTATCGCCCGGAACCGGCACGCCCCAATTTTTGGCGCGTTCGTTCGTTCGAGAAATACTAATGTCTGCAAGCGGCTGCTTTAAAAAAGAGAGGACTTCATTTTTACGGGTTGGCGGAACTATTTTCAGTTGATCAGTTGAGATAAGTTCAATAAGCTGCGATTGATATTTAGACAGGCGAAAGAAATAGTTTGACTCGGATATCAGATCAAGTTTTTTCCCCGGATGCTCCAGACATTCGCCATTTGCATCGAGTTCATCCGCAGTATAGAACACTTCACAGCCGATACAGTAAAGGCCCTGGTATGCTTTTTTATAAATATCACCGTTTTTGTTGCACAGTTCCCACAGTTTTTGACATGCTGTAAAGTGATGGGTAGTATCACTCCCCTTTTGGAAGACATCAAATTGGACATGGAGTTTTTCAGCCAGTTCTTTAAAGAATTGGGCATTGGTATCGATAAACTGTTGAATTGGAATGCCGGCAATTTCTGCAGCCTGGACATTTTTCAAGGCATTTTCATCAGCTCCGGAAAGAAGAGTCACATCTTCGCCACTCAGCCGGTGATAACGGGCAATGGTGTCTGCCTGGACAAATTCCAAAGCATGGCCCACGTGCGGTCTGCTATTCACATAGGGAATTGCAGTGGTAATGTAAAATTTCTGCTTCATAGCCGCCTAATTATAACAGGAAATGGACGAGTTTAGCGCTTTTGGCTTTTTCGGATAAACAACTCAATGGCGATCACAAGGGTAAATATTAGTATCGGAAAGGATAAAGAACGCAGTTCGAGTAGGCGTAAAATTAAAGTAAGTGCTACTCCCCCGTTCATCAGTAATGCCAGCCGGCGTTGGTTGAAGAGAAAACTGAATAAATAGAAAAATGCAGCCAGAAGCAGCGTAAAAAAAATACTAACCTGCAATATTCCGGTTGGTGGAATTGCCAAAGCATACAGAGTTACACCCAGCAAGAGGATCAGACCAATCACCAGAGTGGTGCGTTTACGCGGGTTGGAATGGAAATAAATGGTTGTCACTAGAATAATTGTAAGTCAAGCGTGCCGGTGCTACAATGACGCGAACTCCAAGATTTATGTCAACTGAACTGCTCATTGTGATGATAATCATTATTTCCGGATTTGCAATCCTTGCCTATCTCATTCATCAGTGGGTTTCAGCAACTACACAAAAGCCGGATCAGTTTCTGAGCGAGTTTCTGAAATCGTTTGACTCACGGTCGCAAGAACAGAGTCGCGAGACCAGGGAGTTATCCAAAACTTTTAATGAGCGGCTTGATAATGCGGCGCAAGTTATTGCTCAGGTACAAAAAAATATCGGTGAGTTTTCCGAAATCGGCCGCTCCATGCGGGACTTACAGGAATTTTTAAAAAGCCCGAAACTCCGGGGGACGATTGGTGAAGAAGTACTGTCTGATTTAATTACCCAGATGTTTCCCCGCTCGAGTTTTTTTCTGCAATATGCGTTTAAATCCGGGGTGAGGGTGGATGCAGCGATCAAAACCGACGCCGGAATTTTACCGATTGACGCCAAATTTCCACTGGAAAATTTTGAAAAACTTGTTAAAGGCGAGACTGAGGCAGAGCGGTTAGCTGCCAAAAAAGAATTTACGCGGGATATTAAAGGACACATTGAAACCATTGCCGAAAAATATATTTTGCCTGACGAGGGGACGCTTGATTTCGCCCTGATGTATGTGCCGTCTGAAGCAGTTTTTTATGAACTGGTGCAAATTGGCGAAGTGATGCGTTTTGCCAAGAGTAAACGCGTGTATCCGGTTTCGCCAACCACACTGTATGCGCATTTGCAAACGATTCTTTTGTCATACGCAGGAAAACAAATGCAGGAAAAATCCCGTGAAGTATTTCAACTCCTGCGGTCAATGCTTTCTGATTACGAAAAACTGCAGGCAAATTTAGGGGTATTAGGTAAGCATGTGACCAATGCGTATAACCAGATGAGCCAGGTCAATCAGGGAGCCACAATCCTGGGGCAAAAACTGTCCTCAACGCAGCGCCTCGGCGAAAAAGAAGAGCATGCATGATCACCAAGAAAAAGTCTTAAATTCAGAGCAGGAAGCTGCTGTGCATTATGGTGCCGGGCCACTCCTCATTATTGCCGGCGCGGGAACGGGCAAAACCACGGTAATCACTGAACGGATTAAACATTTGATTGTTTCGGGACTTGCCAAACCCGCAGAAGTGCTCGCTCTTACTTTTACGGAAAAAGCCGCCCGGGAAATGGAAGAACGCGTTGATAAAGCCATGCCCTATGGGTACACCCAAATGTGGATTTCGACTTTCCATTCGTTTTGCGAGCAGATACTTAAACAAGAAGCGATTCAAATAGGCCTTAATCCTGGATATCATCTCTTGAGCGAAGCTGATGCGACTCAACTTTTACGCAAAAACCTGTTTAAGCTTGAACTTGATTATTTCCGCCCTTTGGGAAATCCCACCAAATTTATCAGCGGCATGTTGCAGCATTTTTCCCGCCTGCAAGATGAAGACGTTTCACCAAGTCAATATTCTGACTGGATAAAAACTCAGAACTCAGAACTCAATGACCAATCAGAAGAGAAGTTATTGGAATTTAAGAAATATCTTGAGTTAGCTAATATATACAAAGCATACGAGGAACTTAAAATCAAAGAAGGGCTGATGGATTTTGCAGACCTAATTGCCAATACGCTGCTTTTATTTCGCTCGCGTCCCAATATAGTTGAGAGTTACCGGGCAAAATTTAAGTATGTTCTCGTTGATGAATTTCAGGATACGAATATCGCCCAATATGAACTGATTAAATTACTGGCTCCACCTCACAAAACTCCCAATTTAACCGTGGTAGGTGATGATAACCAATCAATCTACAAATTCCGGGGTGCGGCAATTTCCAATATTCTGCATTTCAAAGAAGATTATCCGCAGGCAGCACAAATAGTACTGAACCAAAACTACCGCTCTTATCAATATATTCTTGATGGTTCGTATTACCTGATTAAACATAATGATCCGGACACACTTGAAGCCAAAATGGGCATCAGCAAAAAACTGAAAAGCACTAGAAGTACGAACAAGAAATTACAGATTGAACTTTTGCACGCAGAACGCATTGAAAATGAAGCAGATGTGGTAGCTAAGGAAATTAAAAGATTGGTTACAAAAACAGGTTCAGACCTTAATGAAAAAAGGTCTGAACCTTATTTCTGGAAAGACGTCGCGCTGCTTATTCGTGCCAACAACCATGCTGAACCGTTTACTCGCGCATTTACGCGGCACGGAATTCCCTATCAATTTTTGGGACCCGGGCAACTATTCCGGCAACCGGAAATTAAAGATTTAATTGCTTATTTACAGGTATTGACTGATTTTACCCATGACCCGTCATTCTACCGGGTACTTTCCATGGATTACTTTTCTATAGTGGCGCGGGATCTCGTGGCTGTGACTGCTTTTTCCCGGCGCTACGGGATTTCACTTTTTGAAGGAATGGAAACTGTCGTTGGTGAAAAACAGATTGAAAAAATAAACGCGCCGCTAATTAGTGAAGCATCAAAACAAAAATTAACAACGATCATGCAGATGATCAAACGGCATCTGGCGCTTTTAACCAAAGAAACTGCGGGACAACTCCTCTATTATTTTTTAGCAAATACGGGCATGATTAAAAATATTCTGGAATATAAATTCCCAATTGATGAGCACAAAGCACAAAACATCATGAAGTTTTTCGGAAAACTAAAAACTTACGAGAGTGAACACGAAGATGCAAGTGTTACGACTGTGCTTGATTGGATTATACTACGCATGGAACTGGGTGATTCACCGCTCGCCACTGACACTGACTGGACGGAAAATGATGCAGTAAACATTCTAACCGTGCATAGCGCGAAAGGGTTGGAATTTCCGGTAGTGTTTCTCGTTAATCTGGTCTCGGCGCGGTTTCCTACGCGTGAGCGGAGCGAACAAATTCCGATTCCAGAGGCACTTATCCGGGAAACATTGCCGGAAGGGGATTTCCACGAAGAAGAAGAACGCAGGTTATTTTATGTCGGGATGACGCGGGCGCGCGACCGCCTGTTTTTTACCGCAGCCAACTTTTATGGTGAAGGTAAACGTGAGAAGAAAATGTCACCGTTTGTTTATGAAGTGTTAGGTGAGATTAGCACTGATGTAATTAAACAAACTGAAGAACAACTCAGTTTACTTGATTGGAAAAAAGTTCATCCCGAGGCTACCTCCGAGGGACTCCCAAGTAAACATCCGATTACTTATCTTTCTTATTCGCAAATTGATACGTTTCGCATGTGCCCGTTGCATTATAAATTGCGCTACCTGCTCAAGATTCAACCCTCCCCTGCTCCAGCTCTGTCATTCGGGACAAGCATGCATGCAGCGCTTAAAGATATTTATGAATTAGTGAAAGCAGGTGAAAAAGTTAAGCCGGAAAATCTGGAAGAACTGCTGCAGAAAAACTGGGTGCGTGAAGGTTATAAAGACAAGCAGTATGAACAGGCAATGTGGCACAAGGGCGTGAGATTCCTGCAGGAATTTTATAAAACTGAATTTCGGCCGGAAGCCAAGATTCTCGCCCTCGAAAATACTTTCACTGTCGCAATTACGAAAACCCAAGAAGGGTTTCTCAAAATCGGGGGTAAAATTGATCG
The DNA here is from genome assembly GCA_003524845.1 of Patescibacteria group bacterium. Lineage (GTDB taxonomy): Bacteria > Patescibacteriota > Microgenomatia > UBA10105 > UBA10105 > UBA10118. Next base: position 8,943 of record DQGR01000101.1, on the reverse strand, counting down.
GATCGATGATCTTGGTAACGGCGGAATTGAAATTATTGATTATAAAACCGGCAGGGTGCCGGCAAAACGAAAACTGGACACGAATTTGCAACTCTCAATGTACGCACTCGCCGCCACTCAGATTAAGGAAGCGCCGTTTAATCGCAAACCCGAACAGGTCAAATTATCTTTGTATTTTTTTGATACCCAGGAGAAAATTTCTACGACCAGAACCAGTAAACAGCTTGAAAAAGATAGAGAAACCATCCGCGAAATCGCTAAGGAAATCGAAACCTCAGACTTCAAATGCAGCGGCAGCGAGCTATGTGTAAACTGTGAATACAAGCTATTTTGTGGAATAGAATAAGAAAAACCCTAACTGTTATGAGTTTTGATTTTTGTAGGATTCTTTGGCACTTGTGTAGCCTGAACACGTATTGACTTCTATAATTTGACTCATAAAATGATGTAAACAAGTCCAGGTGGAAAAACCAGCGGACTGATCAGATGACCAACAAAATAGTGGTCGCGATCAGTCCTTTTTGCGTATTTAAGGGGTAAATTTGCGTATAAATAAAATCTTTTGATGTAATTATGAATACATAAAAAAATCTTCCCTGCAAGGAAGATTCTTTATAAATCAAAATGAAAAGATTTTCTTTAGCCATAGGCAGTATAACCGCTGTGGGAATCGCTGTCAAGAATATGGAGCATTTAACTTTGTCTGGTGTATTCCTTTTTGGGATAGTTCTTTTGATGAGTTTCCTTTTTATTCGGGCTGTGTGGAAAATTCCAGAGGACAAACAGGATGTGGTAAAATTACCTCATGCGAAAAAGAAAATTAAATCCAAAAAACGAACATCTAAAAAAGCGAATAAGCGAAAATCCTGAAATAGAAAAAAAAGACTTTGACGAGCTTCTTAGACGAGCTGTCCAACCTTCAAAACTTTCACCAAAACAACCTGATTAAGCAATTTATCAAACATTCCATCGCCCAACCCTCGGTTGTTGTATCTCCATGCGTACTCATTGGCGTAGTTTTGCAAGTATCGCTCTGAACAATGTCGATAGACTCCAAAAATACCCCGCTTTAAGTTTGACCACATACTTTCTGCGTTTTGGGTATGAATGTCGCCTTTTACATACGTTTCGTTGTGATTTACAAAATCATGTTTATACCCATATTTAACCAACTGCGTATATCCTGGTAACTGATCAGTAATAATCCGAGCCTTTGGATCAACATTTTCTTTGATGTGTTTAATCAGTGTCCACTTGCCAGTATTAGGAATATGTTTTAGGTACGCCTTACCACTTCTTTGAATCATGCCCATAACAATTTGTTTCTCTTTCTCATTAAAGTGCGCAACGTAGCGTCTGTTTTTACCAGCTCCACCAATATATGTTTCGTCAATTTCTACATCCCCTTTGAGCATATCCCCACCGTTTTCATCCATAAGCGTTCTAATTTGCTTAAACATGCGGTGAGCAGTCTTGTAACAGACTCCAAGCTCACGCTCAAGCTGTTTTGCTGATACACCAGAACGCGTCTTAATCATCAAAAACATGGCATAGAACCATAAACGAAGGTCTATGGTGCTTTTCTCAAAAATAGTACCTGCTAAGGGGAATACTTGGGTACGGCAGAACTCACAAGAGTAGGCAGTACGACCAATTATTTTGTAGTATTTAGTGACTTTCTTGCACCTTACGCAGTCTACGCCGTTGGAATACTTACGCTTAAATATCTCGTCTAAGCAAGCGTCATTATGTGGATATTTACGCAAAAACTTCTTAAGGCTAAGTTTATTCATATTAGCCTTATTATACCACAAATATACGTGTTGTAAATACATAAGTGCCGATTCTTTTACTTGTTATTTAAATTAACAGTTCATATACTTGGTATAGTCTAAATTTTATCAACCAATAGCAGTTTCGATTGTATAGTCATGAACCGAACTACGCGACACGCACTCCTAGCACTATTGAGTTTTGTACTCGGTGGATTGATTCTTTTGGCAGTATCTCGGATCATCCAGAAGGAACCCATTGCCCCAACCGCGCCGAAGAAAGAAGAAGCTGCGGAAATTACCCTCAACATTCCTGAGGATTATGGTTGGTGTTCCAACGAAATTAAAACCGACATAGTGACTACTACCGGAGTGGGAGATATGAGGCTTCGGGGATGGTTTGAGGTTCAATTTATTCTTGATAATAACGCGCGGCAGCTATACAAACGTTACGATATTGATCAAACCGGTGATCTCTACTTGGAGCTCACCTACCCACCTCTCAACGAATGGCCGTCATTAGAAAATGGTACTAAAGAACTACATGTTGACATTTCTTTGGAAGTATATGACGGTGATGTATTAATTATTACGCTTGGTCCTGGTCAAGATCTTGATGTCTTTTGTACTGCAAATTTTCCATCTCCCCTATCATCAGTAACTCCTTCTGCAAGTATTAGTGCTACCATAATTCCTTCAATAATTCCTTCACCAAGCCAATCGCCTACACTACTTCCAACACCAAGACCAACACCAGGCACCGGGGGGAACAATCTCAGTTCTCCAGCTAGTCAGACTGAGATTTCTCAATCGACATCGATTGTCACATCACTACCGTCCCCTTCTTCTAGTCCTCCCAGTACTCCGAAAGCGCCCGTCGCAGGTACAACTTGGCCAACCGTTGGTGTGCTAGCTGCGACAGTTATTTTCATAATTATTGGTTGGGTTGGCTTTATAAAATAAGTCGGTACTTATTAGTTAACCGTAAAAGGTTGAACGAAATAGGCAGATTTTCCTCCAAACCCGCTTTTAAATTTCGTAAAGCCCAGCCAGTTTTTATTGAGATTCGGATAGCGTTCGTCGTAAATACCTTCAAAGTCAAAAATTGTGCAGCCTTTTTGTTTTGCAAGTTTAAGCGCTTCCCAAACTAGTAATGTCGGAGCAAAGGATTTTTTCCCTGCTTCTGTTGCAGCTGCGATCCAGTAGTAGGCGGTTTTATTATGAAAGAGGAGGAGAATACCGGCAACAATCTTGTCATCCCGACCAAGCGGAGCGCGTGGAGGGATCTTTCTCACTCCAAGTTGGGATGTAAGAGATTCCTCGATCCCGCCTTCATTTTGAATATTAGAATTGGCGGGACTCGGAATGACGGGAAAATATGCCAGTAAAACCGTTGTTTGGTCTGGAGCAAATGTTTTCCATAATGGTTGTAAGGTAGTGGTGGTGAGAAAGCCCAAAAGCCCAGCGGTTTTATTTTTTAAGCTAATAAATTCATTAATATCGTCAGATCCTTTAACCACTACCCCAGCTTTTTCTGCTCGGCGCACAGCTCGGCGTTTGGCCTCGGAAAAACGGTTAAAAATTGTGGTTTCAGATGTGGTTAAATCAATGAGAATAGTTTTAGTAGGTAAGTAAGGATTCTTTAATCGTTGGTCGTTAGTCATTTGTCGTTGGAAAGAGAGATCAGGTTCGAAGGAGATAGAACGGCAGTGATACTTTTTCATCAACTTGTGCAGTTTGTTAATGTCTGGTAATTTATCAGCGCGCTGAATTTTAATGGTGGCGCCAATCAAGGGAAAAGGTTTGATAAAGATTTTAATGCCGTCAATTTCCTCCACTTGCCAACCCAGGCTTTGCATAAATTGGGCATAGCGTGCAGATTGGCGAATATCAGTTATTGTTGTCATTGCGAGCCCGTAGGGCGCGGCAATCCCATACGAGATTGCTTCGTCACTGCGTTCCTCGCAATGACGAGGTTAAAAATTAGCTTTTAGTTTCATTACTATCCAGCGCAGCCTGTCAACCAAATTAAACAGTTGATAATATACTGGTTTGAGAACCAAATCATACGTTCCCACAAATTCAATAAGTTTTGGTCCGTATCCCAACTTAAAACGATGAAAGCCATAATAGGAATCAGTTGGTTTCGGGTCAGGTCCGGGTGTACCCCAGAGATCAAACAGTTTTGCGCCATAGGTTTTGCCCCAGCGCATCGCTTCCCACAGCATCAGATTTGAAGCCATGACTTCGCGGTGTTCACTGGCAGAGGCGCCATACGGATAGTAGAGAATACCATTGAACAAAAATACAATCCAGGTAACCAGAATTTTTCCCTGAAAACGCGCAGTCAGTAAATGGGTAGTGAGTTGTGAGTTGTGAGTTGTAGGTTGATGTGAGAAATGATCCCACATTTTTCGATGATAGTTCTCATCATGGGCATAAAAGCCCTGCCGTTTAATAGTTTCCTGCGTTAATTCCAAGTATCTAGAAAATGCTTCTGCGGAATTTTCTTCTTGAATGGTAACCCCGTGTTTTTGGGCGACCCTAATATTATAACGAGTTTTTGGATGCATGGCTTGCAAAAGTTCACTCTCAGATTTGGTTAAATCGAGATAAAACGTATACTTGGTAAACAGCGGTTTCAGTGATTTTCTAAGATTTACTGCTGTTAACTGATTACTGATTACTGATTTCTTTTCCACGTTTGGTTCAAGTTTGATAAAAATAGCATTGTGCTTTTTCCCAAGTTGAGTAAGCGCTGTAATCATTTCTGCAGTAGGTTCTGGTCCTTTAGGTAGATAACCAATGGTAAACGGAAGTAGCGGCAGGCGGTGGAACGAAACTTGCAAGCCGGAAACCAGTTTTTTACTGGTGAATGCACCCAGGCGAACTACCTCAATTCCGGTTGCACGCCGAAACTCGCCCCATTCCCACGCCTGCAGCGGGTGGGAAACTATCTGGTTATAGAGGATCCGGTCTAAATCAGTTAATACATGATATTTTTGCATAAGTTAATTATACTAAAAAAGCTAAAATCTGGGGGTCATTGGTCCTACCTTGGCGGGACTCAGGACAGGCAGCAAATGTATACTGCCTGGTTGATTTTTGACAAAAGTGGTATAGTAAAGGTTGATGAGCAAAAAGTCATCATCTATGCTGCCATTTGATGAGCGACTGATTCCCAATATTTTTTCTTTCAATTATCCAAAAAGTAAATGGGTGCGATTTATTCTTGCGATTGAAATGGGATGTGCGATTCTGGCAGTTATCGGTACACTACTGCTTGTCTTACTTCCTAAAACTGCATCTTCCCCGGAATCGGTCACCGCCACTTCATCAGCTACCAGATAACCAAACTTTCCGGGTCAGCTTCCACTTTCAGAATCCGCTCCGGGATATCGGCGATAAAACGGGAGACTGAATTTTGCGTGCGGGTGCCGAAATACATGCGTTTACGCGCATAAGTTAAAAATAACGATTGTTTGGCGCGGGTAATCCCGACGTAACACAAACGACGTTCTTCTTCGAGTTCATCGGTTGAGAGCAGAGACCGGCTATGCGGAAATAAACCTTCTTCCATGCCCACCATGAAAACCGCCGGAAATTCCAGCCCTTTGGCCGCATGCATGGTCATAAGTGTCAAAGCATCGGTATGCAGTTCCTGTTTATGCGGGCGATATGCAGATTCGGATAAGACCACGTTTTCAAGAAACTCTGCCAGCTGCGGAAATTGGCTCGCGACACTCCGTAACTCTTTAATATTTTCCAGCCGTTCCAGATCTTCTTCAATTGCCGCATTAAACAAATCAAGGTAACCGGTAGTGACCAGGATTTTTTCCAGAAGTTGCAGGGTGGTTTCCTGAGTTTGCAGCGACGTAACCAACCTATCAAAAGCCTGCGCCCGCTTTTTACCAATTTTCTCGATCCGCAACCGGGCAATCGTATCCTGCGGGTTAAAAATATACTTGAGATATGAGAGGACGTCCTTAATTTCTTTACGTTCATAAAAGCCGACTCCGCCCACGAGGGTATACGGAACGCCTTCATGCAATAACACTTCTTCGATGGCCCGGGATTGCGCATTGGTGCGATAGAGTACTGCCGCGTCACGCAAGTTCACCTGCAGATCCTGGATTTTTTTCAGGATTTCCCGAGCCTCATCCTGTTCATTGCGCGCTTCATAAAGTGTCACTGGATTGCCGCCGGTTTTGTCGGTCCAAAGCCTCAGCACCGGATGCGTTGTATTTTTGGAAATAACGGCAAAAGCCGCATCTAAAATCACCTGGGTAGAGCGATAATTCTGTTCCAGATTAAAAATTTTGGCCTCAGGGTAATGTGCCTGAAAATTTAAAATATTTTTAACGTTTGCTCCGCGCCAGGCATAAATTGACTGACTGGCATCACCTACCACACACAGGTTTCGATGTTTTGCGCTAAGTAGTTGTGTCAGAATAAACTGGGCGTGATTGGTGTCCTGGTACTCATCCACCAGCACATAGCGAAATTGTTGTTGATATTTGCGGGCAATTTCTGGTTGCGCTTGGAAAAGTTGCACCGTGTACATGAGTAAATCGTCAAAATCAAGCGCATGACTGTGGGTAAGCAGAGTCTGGTAGGTTGAATAAGCCTGAGCCACGAGAGTTTGAAAATGGCCCCGCGCATACTGCGGATACTGAGTTGCGCTGATTAGTTCGTTTTTGGCTTGCGAGATCATATGTAAAATCGCTGCCGGGTGATATTGTTTCAGTGAAATATTTAGTTTAATGAGCGTAAGTTTCATCGCCTCTTTTTGTTCATTACTGTCATAAATCACAAAATCCGCCGGTTTCCCGATCGCAGTACCATCCCGGCGCAGTATCTTGGCACAGAGCGCATGGAATGTACCGGCAAATGGCAATTCCTGATTTGTGGTTTGCAACTGATGGCGGATGCGCATCTTCATTTCCAAAGCTGCTTTATTGGTGAATGTAAGCATAAGCAGCTGGGAAGCGGGAAGGTGTTTTTTCCCAATTAAATAGGCGACTTTGTGCGTGAGGACCCGGGTTTTACCGGACCCGGCGCCGGCAAGTATCAAGACTGGCCCCTCAGTCCATTTTATCGCCGTTTGTTGTTGGGAATTAAGTCCGTTATTCATAAAAAAATATGCCTTTCGATCATAGCACAGGAACACTAGTTGAATTACGGCAAAAATTACTACTTGCAATCAATTATCAGACCTTTTACGATGATATAAGTTGTCTTCAGGTTGAAGATCTTGAGGTGCATGAATAAAACTGCTCAGTACGTTGTAGTTGCGCTATTTAGTTTTGTCCTTGGTGGACTAATTTTGTTAACCGTTTATCGGTTAGCACAGCAACGACCAGTGGCGCCGACTGCGCCTGAATCAAAACCCCAAGCGCTCGAAGGCAGTCCAGTGCCAGAATGTATCGTCAATTTTACGATTACCTTGCCTTCCCCAACTCCTACACCCACACCAACTGTTTCGCCATCGCCCACTCCGTCACCGACGCCATCGCCAAGTCCATCACCCTCACCTACAATCCCGCCAACTCCCACACCAACTGCAACACCTGTGTCGTCGCCGTCACCAACTCCGACACCAACACCCAGACCATCTCCAGCGCAAGTGGTGTTAAAGATCGTTTTTGAAGGAGTTGATACACAGCGGCCAGATAAACNNGACTGCTTCACCCACGCCCACACCAACTCCGATTGCTCAGTGTGTGAATATCAAAATCTATCAGATTATCGATGGGCAATGGGTACTGGTGCAGAATTTGAGCAGTTTGCAGCCGGGAGACACTATTTATATCGCCGTTCTCGGTTCAACGACCAGTGGTACATTTGAACGCGCCCGCTTCCGAATCAATGGGTTACCGGTTGATTGGCAGGAAACCGCGCTCATTAATCCCAATGGTGAATTTTATCTCCAGTACGTGTTGCCACAAGGAGTCGTGAGCTACACTATCGAGGCAGAAGTATTCCACAATAGTTTAGGCTGGCGTTAACAAATAATCCGAAAATGGCACGTACCACCCCTTTTTATATCATCGGTAACTGGAAAAGCAATAAAACAGTCGAAAGCGCGGTGCAATGGTTTCAGGACATGCAGACGCTGTGGCGCAAAGAACCGCTTGACGTGTCAGGAGTGATAATTATTCTCTGTCCTTCAACTTTGCACCTGACGACTCTGACTTCACTGGTCAAATTATTTACATTACCGCTGCAATTCGGAGCCCAGGATATTTCTCCTAACTTAAGTGGAGCTTTTACCGGAGACGTGAGTGGTGAAATGCTGGCGTCTTTAGTTGACTATACGTTAATCGGGCATTCGGAACGAAGAAAATACCACGCTGAAAATGAAAGCGAGTTACAGAAAAAAGTTGACCAGGCGGCAAAAGCCGGCATTGAACCAGTGTACTGCGTGCAAAGTGCAGAAATGACTATTCCCCAAAATTGCAAAATCGTCGCCTATGAGCCGGTGTGGGCGATTGGGACTGGAAAAGCCGAAACTGCTGAAAATGCCGGACAAGTCGCCGGGCAACTGAAATCGCGTCATCCACAACTTTCAACCATCATCTATGGCGGCAGTGTTACTCACGAAAATGTTGTATCATACGTACAGACTGCGGCGCTTGATGGAGTACTGCCAGGCGGCGCGAGTCTTGATGCCCAAAAATTCTATGAGCTCATTAGACAAGTTACCCAGGCAATCAGAGCCCCCACTTAGATCCGCCTTAATTTTCCGGATTCTGTTAGTTATTTTTTTCGTGGTTATTTTAGCGGTAGGCTTTGGGCTTATTGAGCTGCAACAACGTTTTTCCTTGACTCCCGCACTCATTTGGGCAACCTTAACTAATGACACTTCGGTACTTAAACAAACTCAAGGGCGGACCAACGTAGTTCTTTTTGGTATTAGTGGTGGCACCCATGAAGGGAGTAATTTAACTGACACCATTCTGGTTCTCAGTTTGCGGCTTGATAATCAGGATAGTGTGATGATTTCAGTGCCGCGGGATATCTGGATTCCTTCGTTTAAAGACAAGATTAATGCCGCCTATAAATTTGGTGAGGAAAAAAATCCCGGGTCAGGCGGGCTGACGCTTGCCAAAGCCGTGGTCGAAGAAGTAGTGGGCGCGCCGATTCATTATGCGTTGCTGATCGATTTTTC
>DQGR01000025.1 GCA_003524845.1 Patescibacteria group bacterium | reverse complement strand
TTATCAACCATTTTTAAAAGTTCAAAGTTGTACCCCACTTTGTCAGCTAGTGCAATCAGAGCCTTGACGTCTTTGGGGAAACAGCTGCCGCCGTAACCAACTCCGGGATAGAGAAACGCCCGTCCGAGCCGGCGGTCAAGTCCGACTCCTTCGAGTACTTTTTCCGCATCAGCTCCCACCCGTTCAGATACAAAGGCAATCGCATTGGCAAATGAGATTTTGGTTGATAACAGCGAATTTGAGGCGTATTTAATCATTTCAGCTGTTTCGATATTACAAAGCACGGTCTTACCGTCAATCGATTTGTGTAAATCAACCAGTAATTTTTGGGCTTTTTGACTTTCAACCCCAATCACTACCCGATCCGGATGCATGGTGTCGGAAATTGCCGTACCTTCGCGTAAAAATTCCGGGGTGGAGGCGATGTCAAATTCGGCTTTAGGAGGTTTTACTTGAGCGACAATTTCGCCGACTTTGCGGTTGGTTCCCGGCGGGACAGTACTTTTCGTCACTACGACCGTATAACCAGCCAGATTTTTGCCGATTTCTTCGGCAGCGGCAAATACCGAAGATAAATCTGCCTCACCGGTTTTTTTAGGTGGCGTGCCTACGGCGATAAAGACTACTTCTGACTCGGGAATTGCTTCCTTATATGAAGTCGTAAACAGCAGTCGTTTGGCTGTCTGGTTGCGTTTAACCAACTCTTCGAGACCCGGCTCAAAAAACGGCATTTTACCACTTTTCAAATTTTCAATTTTCTGCTCATTTCGGCCAACGACCCAGACCGTATTACCAAGATCTGCAAACACAGCAGCAGTTACCAGTCCCACATATCCATGGCCGATAAAACTGATTTTCATAACGTAAATCCTTGTTGCTTTACGAGTTCAAGACCTTCTGTAAATGAATGCATCCTTACTTGCAAGGAGGTTATTTTAGCATTTTTTAACGCTAATTTGTACGGCCGGTTTGCTCTGCCTGAAAAATACTCGGCAATCGTGGTTGGTTTAATGAGCTCTGCGGAATATCCAAACACCTGCGCAATCTTTTTGGCTGCGGCAAATGGCGTCAATGATTCGGATCCGACTACATGGTAAATACCTGAGGCATTATGCTCAACCAGCGCTTTAATTGCTGTGGCGATATCATCAATAAACGTCGGAGTAAACACATGGTCAGTCAGCGCCTGTACCGATTGTTGAGCTGCTAGTTTTCCAGCCACAGAGTGCAAAAAATCCCGCTTCACCGCATTCTTAGCTGTATATGGATAACTCAAACGTATTACGCAGTTTTCCGGATACCTCAGGGTAATTTTTTCGCCCTCACGTTTAGTCAATCCATACCAGTTTACCGGATTGGGCAGATCAGTCTCACTATATGATTCCTGACTGCCATCAAATACAAAGTCTGTGGAAATGTAAATAACGCGCTTACCGCTTGCTTGAGCTGCCGTAACTACATTCTCTGTTCCTTTAACATTAACCTTCCAGGCTGTTCCTTCCTGCCCCTGCGCTTTATCATTTTCGCAACCGTCAACATCGGCTTTGGCAGCGAGGTGCAAAACAACCGGAGCAGCGCTTGTACCGATCCGCTCTTCGACTTGATTCTGATTGGTAATATCAACCCCCGTATCAAAACTTAAATCTTCAAACAAAAAGTCATTTTGAAGAAGTTCAGTAATCCGGCTGCCCACGAGCCCGGAAAGACCGGTACCAATAATAAGAGGTAATTTCATAAATTAAATGATGCGAGTGGGTGAAATTTATGCAGACCTGCCTTGCCGGCGAGGCAGGTCGCTTTAAGTCCTTCGACAAACTCAAAGTAAGTAAGTGCTTTTCCTAAATGCAATCGAAAGACAGATCAAATAAATTTTATCCACGAGCAAAAACCGTAATCTAAATTTTTTATGACTGATACTGTTTTTTGTAATATTCTTTATACTCACCGCTTTTGACATGTTGCCACCAGTCTTTGTGTTCCATATACCAGTTGATTGTTTCTTCCAGACCCGTTTCAAATTCGTGCTGCGGTTGCCAACCAAGCTGGGTATTGATTTTAGTCCAGTCAACCGCATACCGGCGGTCGTGCCCCGGCCGGTCCGACACCTCTTCGATCATTGACATATTTTCATCCATGAGTTGCAGTATCTTTGAGATGATTTGGCGGTTTGAGATATTTTCCGTCATCCCACCCACACAATACGTTTCACCGGCAACTCCATGTTTAAGAATAAGTTCAATTGCCCGGCAATGATCTTCCACATAGAGCCAGTCTCGGACATAAAATCCGTCACCGTAAATCGGGACTTTTTTTCCTTCCAGAAGATTCGTAATTGCCAAGGGAATTAGTTTTTCCGGATGCTGGTACGGTCCGTAGTTATTTGAACAATTGGAGATGGTCGTCGCCAATCCATAGGTGTGAAAGTAGGCTCGCACCAGGTGATCAGAACCGGCTTTGCTCGCCGCATAGGGACTGCGCGGATTATAAGGTGTAAGCTCAGAAAATTTTGTCGCATCTTCGAGAGTGAGCGCCCCAAATACTTCATCAGTTGAAATGTGGTGAAACCGTTTAACGCCATTTTTGAGCGCCGCATCCAGAAGCACCTGAGTTCCCAATACATTGGTTTTAACGAAGGTGGCCGGATGATCTATCGAACGGTCAACATGCGACTCGGCGGCAAAATGGACAATTGCCTCAACCCCATTCATGGCCGAATTCACCGCAATAGGATCTGTGATATCGCCTTTGACAAATGAATATCCGGGATGCTTTTCCACATCACGCAAATTTTCCAGATTTCCAGCATAGGTGAGTGCGTCAAAATTGACGATTGCGTCGTTGGGATTCCGCCTGAGCCAGAAGTGGATGAAATTTGCGCCGATAAATCCGGCGCCGCCAGTCACTAAAAGTTTCATAAAAAGATTATAGTAACCTTTACCCAACTCAAAAAGGTGAGTGGGTGAAATTTATGCAGACCGCTTTTTAAGTGAGGGACGAAGCTTTTATGGAAAATTAAGCGCTGTATCCCGAACGATTAGCGGATCAAATAAATTTTGCCCACAAACCTTTTTAGAGTTAACATTTATTTCACCACACCCTGCCGTAACTCTGCTTCAGTGTAGTCAACTTGTTCATCTTTCAAATTCGGATCATAGGGCGGGTCCGGGTAATTGATGAGCCACGCCTCTTCTGTCCCCACATTTTGCAAACCAGTCGGAATATTATTGGGAATAAACAGCCGGTCGCCGAAATTCAATAGGTATTCCTCAAACACGCCTTTAACAAAAAGAATTATTTTCATAGTTCCCTTGAGACAGACATAGCGGGCAGCGCGCACTCGGTGCAAATGATAACCCTTAAACGCTCCTGGCGAACAGGTAGATAAATAGGCAGCGGTTTTTTCCCCGTCTTTAAACAGTTCCATGAGAAAGCCGTTCTCACGGCCATTAAGGTCAAAAGTCTTGACCAGTTTGGCATTTTCCTGGGAAACTTGGGAAATCATCGTACGTTTATTGGTTTCCGGTTTTAATAAGTTCGGCCACCAGATTGTTGGCGCGCAGGAGTTCATCGTATGAAGTGCCGGCGTCAATCCACCAGCCGTCCATAATTTCGCACGTCACCGTCCCTTGAGCCAAATATTTATTATTTAAATCAGTCACTTCCATCTCTCCCCGGGTTGATGGTTTTTGTTCCCTGATAAATTCATATACTTGCGAGTCATACATATAGATGCCGGTTTGGGCCAGATCTGATTTCGGGTGTTCCGGCTTTTCTTCAATTGATATAACTTTGCCATTTTTGTCCAGTTCAATGACGCCGTATTGTTTACTATCGGTCGGCATTTTTTTAGCAAACACTTTAGCACCCCGACCCTGCTGTTCAAATTCAACCACCGCCTTTGATAAATCATGCGTAAAAATATTGTCGCCCAAAATTACCAGAATTTTTTCTTTTCCGGCAAAATCTTCAGCTAAAGCTACCGCCTGGGCAATCCCGCCACCCGCGTCTTCCTGAATGGCGTAGTTTAACTTAAGGTGAAAATCGTGTCCGGACTTGAGTAGATGTATAAAATGCGGCAGGTGCTCAACTGAACTGGTAATCAGAACTTCTTTAATTCCAGCCCGTGCCATGGACTCAAGCGCATAGAAGATCATCGGTTTATTGTAAACCGGAAGTAAATGTTTGTTAGTTACCCAAGTAAGCGGACGCAGTCGTGTCGCCTTGCCGCCGGCTAATATCGTGCCTTTCATACGGTTTAAGCAATTACGACCAGTAAAATCCAAAGCATTAGGATTCCAAAACTGGCCAGTGCGGCATATTCTACCACAATTTTCCAGTTGAGATCATTCGCGTGGTGAATAATGCCCCAAAGTGCATACGCAACCGCCGTCGTGATCCCAACACTGAGTTGGCGCTCCGGAGATCCCGCGGTGTGCATAAACGTCGCAAACCCGGTGAATATAAGCAAAAACAGGATTAATAAGTGGAATGTTTCGTGGTAACTGTCATGGTGTACCCGCATTAATTTCAGTCTAATACTATAAGCAGTGTTTTTGCAACTGGTGAGTTACGTTTTACAAGATACTTCCCAAAGAAACCGACCACGCCGCTCCAACCAGCATGCCGACAAATAACAGATGAGCAATGGTTTTACCGCGCGCGCGAACAATATTAAAACGCCGAATATAAATTACATCAGCAACCAGCACTACAAATATCAACCCGGAAAGTAACAGGTATAAATTCCGGCTCAGTTCACCCACATCAATAAATGGCGTCTTGACGACAGCTCCCGTGATACCAGTACTTGAACCGGTTGCGGTCACCGGCGCTGTCACAGGAACCAAAGCAATTGGACTGGCAAATGGGGTTGGCGAAACAGCTGGTTGCGTTTCCTCAACTGTTGCCTGGACTTCGGCAACCGGCTGTTGGGGAACTGATTGTGCAACCACTGCACTTGTAGTCGGCTTGCCAAACATTTGCACAACCAGCGTCGTTTCTTCACCATTTAATCTACCGTTCACAACCGCAAAACCGATATCTTCATACTGGGGTCTGAGTAAATTTTCCCGGTGGGTCGGTGAATTCATCCAGCCTTCGACAACTCCGGTTGAATCAGAAAAATTTTTCGCCAGGTTTTCACCAGCTACCGTATAAACGTAACCCGCTCCGGTGATGAAATTCCAGGGAGTTGTGCCGTCCGGAGCTACATGTGCCCAATAATCTTTTCCAAACATATCAGCTGCTTTCCCTGCAGCTGCCTGCGATAAGGCAGAGTTAAGTTTTAAAGGTGGCGTTCCGGCTTCACTCCGTTTTTTATTCGTCAGTTCCAGTAACTGGTCAATCTGGATGTTGGTTGCAAAGCCTAAAATATCCGGATTCCATTCATGACCGGCGCGAAGTAATGTACTAAAACAAAGTAACAGCACTGCTAAAAATACTTGAAAATCAAAATGGAGAATTTTGGCGCGAAAGTTATTTGTGTGGTGTGGTAGTAAATAATGGCGCAGGTAGTCAATCATACCAATCTCAACAGTAGCGCAAAAGTGTCCGATAATGCAAGGAGCTGACTTCGAGTCTGGTGCGAAACTCATTAA
>DQGR01000030.1 GCA_003524845.1 Patescibacteria group bacterium | reverse complement strand
CTACCAACTGAACTACATCCCGTGTTGGTATTTTACCACGAGCTGATAAAATGGATAAGTAACCTACGTAACTTAAGAAACTTATGAGTCTATTACCAAAATATAAGTATCTACTCACCTTTCGTTACAGTGAGATCATTTCCGACTTGACGGTAGAGTTTTGCCAAAAGTTTTTACCCGGATTTGACTTCAGGCGTACTCGGGAGCAAATGATCCAGGCTGCCCGATCAGGTAAACAAAACATCATTGAGGGAGTGGGACAAAGTCAGACCAGCAAAAAGGGGGAAATAAAGCTACTCGGCGTTGCAAACGCGTCATTTGAAGAATTGTTGGCTGATTACGAAGACTTTTTACGGCAAAGACGTATTTCGATTTGGCCGAAAACTGATGTCAGAATTACCAAATTTCGACAATATGCTTATCGACTTACCAATATAAGTAACTTAAGTAACCTGGGCAACTTAAAAGAAAAGTCTAGTTTACCTCGGGATCCTGAAATAGCTGCAAACTTTTTGCTTACTTTATGCCATCTGGCAACATATCTTCTCAATAGACAAATAAAAGCCATGGAAGCGAAATTTATAAATATGGGTGGTTACACTGAAAATTTGTTTAAACAGCGGTTACAAAGTAAAATAGGTCCACGCCGCTATAGCTCAACGGATAGAGCAGACCCGTCCTAAGGGTAAGATGAGGGTTCAATTCCTTCTAGCGGCGCAAATTTCGGTAGGGTACAACTTACCTCAAATTCACCGTATACAGATTTGGTAGGGCCGAGACGCCGGGGTTCAAATTCGTCATGATAATAATCCGCGAGCCATTGGGCCAGGGCGCGATAAAACCTTCGATAAACGGTCCGGAATAGACCGTGACCCAGTTCGTCCGGTCAAACTCCAGGATGTCAATTTTCCCCTCAAGCGCGAGCGCCAAGTGACGGGAGGTCGGAAACCAGTAAATAGGTAGTTCGTTTTTACCACTCAGCAGTTGATTTGTTGCAGATACAGCTGGTGAGGCCAGGGCGCGTTGAGTTTTCGGCGAAGGAGAAGGAGTGGGAACCGGTAGTTCTTTTTTATCCAGCACAAAATAGTTTTTGTCTTCCCGGCTGTCGTAGACGTAAATTCGTCCTGGCTTGATATCCCGTTCTTCAGGTGTTGGGTTGGTGCCAATCAGCGGCGGAATGAGCAGCGGTGGAATTGTGGCCGCAGCAGTCGCTTCATAGAGAATTTTCGATTCATCCGGACTTAAAGACAGGATCTGGGCACTTGACGTGGCAATATCAATAATTGGCTGTTTAAACGCCGCCAGCTGTTGGCGAAGTCTAATCGTGCTTTCGGCGTCCCATTCGCTACTGATGGATTGTTCATCGGTAACAATTTGAAAATCATCGGTGCGGTTGATGTTGTAGAGGCGTACCGCACTTTTGGTAGCCACCATGATTTGGGCAGAATCAGGAGACCACTGAAACGTACTATTTGAAAAATTAAAACCAGGGCTATTCGTGCCAATTTGCCGCTGGTCACGATTAAATCCGAGCGTCCGCTCGGCTAGCTCATACACCCAGAGCCCGGCTTTTTTAGCCGCAGTACTGTTTTGCTCAGTAGTTAAGGGAATAACATACGCAATTTTCGTGCCGTCTGGGGATAATGTAGGATGTCCAACACCGACCGTAGTCAGCGGAGACAGACTGGGATTAGCCGGAAACAAAAATGGGTCAATAGGGGTAACCACTTCTCCTTGGATCCGGAGCCGCTTTTGCCAGGAAATGTACCCTTCTTTGGAAACGGTCACCATATACCAACCCGGATCGATATTAATGGTGTTATTGGTCGCGGTTTTTAACAGTCCATCGATATACACTTCAGAGCCGACCGGATCAGAGGTGGCAGACAGGAGACCGGTAGGCTTGAGTGTTGAATCAGTTAAATCCGGCCGCAGCACCGGTCGATACCCCCGGCCGTATAAAATCACGGCAATCGTGCCGACCACAATAAAAATCAACGGCCAGGGCGAGGGAAAGGCATGAAAAAAACGGCGGATCCGGCGCATGCAGCTATTATACCCGAGTCGCCACAAGGTTCACAATTAACAAATGAAAGCATGGTAGAATGGGTAAACGATGAGTATCGTTTGTCGTTTGACTGGGGTCTAATGACTAAAGACTAACGACCAACGACTGACCATATGTTTTCAAAAAGACTGGGAATAGACTTAGGCACCCCAGAAGTACGCTTACCTCGAGCTGGAGGCTTACAGCCTCGCACTCTCGAGGAGTGCGACTTCGGGGCAGGCTGCAAATATGTTTAGTAAACGATTAGGCATTGATTTAGGTACTGCCAACTCTCTCGTATACTTGGCTGGTGAGGGTGTGGTGTTAAATGAGCCCACTGTGGTTGCGGTTTCGATTGATGATAACCGGGTAGTGGCAGTGGGTAGCGAAGCACGGGATATGCTCGGGCGTACTCCCGGCAACATCATGGCGACCAGACCGCTTCGCGACGGCGTGATTGCAGATTACCGGATTACTGAGGCCATGCTGCGGTATTTTATCCAGAAAGTCGCCGGCAAGTCGTTTTTATTTAAACCTGAGGTGATGATTTGCGTGCCAGCTGGAGTTACGCAAGTAGAACGGCGGGCTGTGCTGGATGCGACTTTGGCAGCTGGAGCCAAAGTGGCGTATTTAATTGAAGAACCACTGGCTGCGGCCATTGGCGCCAAAATTCCTATCGCACAAGCTTCGGGACACATGATCGTCGATATTGGCGGTGGCTCAACTGAGGCGGCAATTGTGTCTTTAGGCGGCATTGTCGTAAACAAAAGCGCGCGGGTGGCTGGCACTAAACTTGATGAGCGGGTAGCCCAATTTATCAAGAAAAAATACAACTTAATTATTGGTGAACGCATGGCTGAAGACGTCAAACTCCAGATTGGATCGGCTACCCCGCTTGATAAAGATATCACCATGGAAGTGCGTGGCCGCGATATGGCGTCAGGGCTTCCCCGCATGGTCGAAATTACTTCGCACGAAATTACTGAAGCGATGCAGCCGATACTTATGCAAATGATTGGAGCTGTGAAAAATGTACTTGAGGAAACGCCGCCGGAGTTGGGCGCAGACATTATTGATAAAGGAATTGTGTTGTCCGGTGGAACTTCTTTACTTCGCAATTTTGACATGCTGATGACCAAAACGACCGGAGTTCCTTGCCACATTGCCGAGGATGCGCTCCTGTGTGTGGTGCGCGGAACCGGGGTGGCCCTTGAGAATATTGAACTCTATAAACGGTCGATTGCGCGGAAATAAATTATTTTATTACTTTCTTTGCTTGTCCAAAGGTAAGTAATCAAAGACCCGCCTGCACTTGCCTGATGCAAGAGCATCTGGCGGGCAGGAAAGACAGCCGTGAAGGCATTATATGAACTTATCCAAAGTAGACATTCTTGGAGTTTCTATTTCAATACAAAAGAAATACGAGCTCGTAAACTATATCGAAAATTACCTCAAGAACGTGACCAAATTTCCGCTTACTATCGTTACTCCGAATCCGGAACAGATCGTATATGCGCAAAAAGACGAACACTTTCGGCAACTTTTAAATTCCGCTGATATTGCGCTCCCGGATGGAATTGGAATTGTTTGGGCGGCAAAGCGGTTACAAAGTAACGCCCCCCAACCCCCTCTTAAGATAAGAGGGGGAGAAGGGAGAGTTATGAAAGTAATTCCTGGTATTGAGTTTATGGAGGATTTAGTCAAATTAGCTGCAGAAAATGGTTATCTTGTTGGACTTATTGGCGGCAGGAACGGAGTGGCAGCGGAAGCACTGGAAAGGTTACAACAGAAATTCCCGGCGTTGAAAGGTTGGGCAGAAGACGCACCGGAAGTGCGAATTTCAAATTTCAAATTTCAAATTTCAAATTTAAACGCACAGCAATACTTTGAAAAGCTGCTAAAACAGATTCAAAATAGTGAAACAAAATTGTTATTCATCGGTCTTGGCGCGCCAAAACAGGA
This sequence comes from Patescibacteria group bacterium, assembly GCA_003524845.1. Taxonomy (GTDB): domain Bacteria; phylum Patescibacteriota; class Microgenomatia; order UBA10105; family UBA10105; genus UBA10118. Next base: position 6,141 of record DQGR01000030.1, on the reverse strand, counting down.
ATACTTCACCGCAAATCTCAAATCCCAAATCCCAAATCCCAAATTTTCAAAGCCTTTAGTTTTGATGAGTGTGGGGGGGAGTTTTGACGAATTATCCGGTCGGATTCTCCGCGCACCACAGTGGGTGAACAGTCTTGGAATTAAGTGGTTGTGGCGGCTCATACTTGAGCCGTGGCGGGTGAACAGACAGCTCAGATTAATTACCTTTATCCGCTCAGTATTGAGTTCCGTATAAAATGCTGGGACCCCCTGTCCTGACAGGCAAATGCCCGTGTATAGCCCGAAGTAATGGTTGGCCGGCGACCCCAACGATCTCAAGGAAACGCAATTTTTCATTCACTCCATTGACGATGCCATTTGATACCGAAGGTGAAGGAAGTGGGTACTTTTGCGCAAAATGATTTAGCTCTGTTTGATCATATTCAACAGGAGGTAACTTATTGACGAATTGATACGTATCGTATCTGAAGTCAGCATATTCTGCACTAGCTTTGCTAGAGTATGCACGCAGGCGAGCAAGTTCTTGTTTTTTCCTATGTAATTCCATACCAAACTGTTCCATTATAGTGATAAATGCGGCGGGATCTGGTCGAGTTCCTTGTAAAACCCGGGTCAACTTATTGAAATTTAATCCCGCTGATGGGTAGAGCCGTTTCAGACTGGTCAGCATCCGGTCTGCTGTAAGGGATAAATCGACTGCTATTGCTTCATTACTCCAGCCAAGCCCGACATACAAGCCCTCAAAACCAGTAGGAAGCAAGGCATTTCCCACAATTTCAGGGGCTCTTACTTTGCGCACAATTTGCCACGCTATATATGCCGGATTATATTTCTGACTCAATACGACAAGCACATTAACAAAGTCCTGCGAATTTCCGTTTTCCCAGTAAGCTGGATTAAGGTAGGGTGCTAAAAACTGTGTTGCTTGTGGTAATGGTTTGGTAAGCACATACGTAGCTTTTGTATGTTCTTCCGTAAAAAACCTATTAGCAGTTGCTACCAAACTTGGGTTAACCGTGATTTCAAACGGAGTGATATTGAAAGGACGCACCGAACGATAGATTTCTTCTGGAATATCAGAATAGACCATTGGTGGGCCCTATTTTGACATTCTTACATTTGGCCGTTTCATGGGTGAATCATAGCTGATAAACAACCGAGGGTACATGCAGAAGCTTGCTGTATATAGAAAGTGAGGGTTTGGGGCGTTATTTTGGCCAAAAGTTCTACTCGTTTTCCATATCAGCCTCGATGAGTTGCCGAAGATACACGGATTTGGGGATCTTGCGTTTTTCGGCGACTGTCTCGAGATAGCGCGCAATGTGCGGCTGGATAAAGAAGGTAAACCGCGTATCGGCGGTGTGTGCCGCATAGTGGAGAAAATCGTCAATCGTGCTTTCGAGCGTCGTCGGCGTGTATTTTTCGCAAATCAGTTTTTCGTCAAAATACTGGGCCAGGAGTGACGGTGGCGTACTGTCGTGATTATAGAGCAGTAACACCGGTTTGTGATGCGCCACCGCATACGAAATTTCAAATCCAACGCTCGTACTTGGGTATGAGGTTTCAGAGATAACAAAATGGGCGCCTGTGATCCAGGCTTCCAGTTTTTTTTGAAATGAGAGGCGAGCGGTTTTATCTTCTGTCTTGATTTCAGTTTCCGTAGTTTTGAGGATATGATCGCTAATTACTGTTAACCCCTTTTGCTTCAGGTAGGCGACAATGCGCTCGTAGTTTTTGAGATTGTACCGCTTGCCGATAACCGAAGCAGTAAAATATGCAATCATAGGTGATAACTTTCACATTATACAGGATATGTGCTATTTTTGTGAAATAACGCTTGAAATTGGCGAGTTTCATTTTGTTTACTTTGAATACCCAGGCTGTTACAATGAGATGGCCTGCGAGAAAAGCTCACCGTTCCTGTCCATACTTTATGACAGCGAAACACACACCACTCAAAATCTTCTTTGTGGCTGCAGAAGTAGCTCCATTCGCTACCGTCGGCGGCCTCTCACAGGTGATGTATTTTTTACCGCGGGCTCTGGCTAAACTCGGCCACGAGGTAATTATGTTTATGCCGAAATACGGGACGATTGACGAAAAAAAATATGGCATCAAACCATTTTTATCAGAACTCAAAGTGTCGACCGGTGAAACAAGCGGGGTCACAGAACTCATCTGTAACGTCAAAGTCTGGTCGCGCCGCTACGCGCCGACGGTTTACTTCCTCGAAAACATGGAATACTATGAAAAGCGCGCCAACGTCTACGGATATACCGATGACCCGACCCGGTTTGCCCTGCTTTCTCGCGGGGCTTTGGAATTTCTCGACCAGATCAGTCTGAAGCCGGATTTGATTCACGCCAACGACTGGCACACCGGGTATCTTGTTAACTATTCACGTAATATCTTGCAAACGCGGCAGTCACTGAGAAATTCCGCAGCGATTTTTACCATTCACAACCTGCAACATCAGGGTTTAACTGATTTTCGTTATGCGAGCCCGCTCGATTTTGATGATGGTCAGGGACCGCTCGCTTCATTTTTTTCACCGCGACTAAAAAGGCAAAATGCGCTCAAGCGCGGCATAATTTATGCGGATTTGGTGAATGCGGTGTCTGAGCGTTATTCGCGAGAAATTATGACGACACAATATGGCGAAGGGTTAGATCAGTTGCTGAAAGAAGTGCGCGGTAAAGTCTACGGAGTGTTAAACGGTCTGGATTACGACGACTTTAATCCAAATACTGATAAGCTGATTAAGAAAAATTTTTCGCTGAAAACCGTCGCCGACCGCAAGGAAAATAAAACCGAGTTGCAAAAAGAATTTAATTTGCCGGTTGATCCTGATATCCCAATTCTCGCCATGAGCGGCCGGCTCGATGAACAAAAGGGCTTGGATTTAGTCATGAAAGTTCTGCCATATTTACTTGAGGAGTATGACATGCAATTTATTATTTTAGGGAGCGGTGACAACCGATATCGCGAATTTTTTACCAAACTCGAAACCGAATATCCGAAACAAGTCGGAACGCATCTCATGTCAAACTGGCAATTGCCGCGCAAAATTTATGCAGGCACCGATTTTTTTTTGTTACCATCCAAATTTGAGCCGGGAGGGATTGTGATAGTTGAGGCGATGCGGTATGGGGCGGTGCCGATTGTACGGCAGGTCGGTGGACTTGCCGATACGGTACTGGATTTTGATATTGAAAAAAATACCGGCAATGGTTTTGTGTTCCGGGATTTTTCCGAAATGGCTTTTTTTGGTGCGATAGCCCGCGCGTTTCAGATTTACCGGTCAAAAAAACTCTGGAATGGAATCGTACGCCGCGGAATGCAGGCTGATTTTTCCTGGGAAACTGCGGCAAAAAATTACGAAGACTTGTATAATAGGGCAATTGAGTACCGGAAAGAGGCCAACCGGGATAATCCGGCACCGGCGTTTCGGTAAGGGGAAAGCGGTAAGGGGGAAGGGGAAAGTTTTTAAAAAATATTTGACTTTCCGCTTTCCGCTAAACGCTTCCCCCTAATCAAAGTATGAAGATAATGTTTCTGTATATGTTTCCCTTGTGGGGAAATGGTAGCGGTGCGTGGTTGCGGGCGCTATCGCAGATGCTCGTCAAACGCGATCACGAAGTGGCAATTGTGGCGCCGGAACGACGGCGGGTACCTGGAGTGAAACATTACATCGTGACTCCACCACAAATGGGCGTATTTGTCGGTAATCCGGAGCTCAACGGCGCGAAAAAATACGAAGACATGAATGGGGTGGAGCTCGGAAAAATTTACACCTCATATATTGATGCAACGCTTCCCGCAGTCAAGGAATTCCAGCCCGAAATCATCCACGCGTTCCACACGGTGTTTTTGCCGCCGGTAGCTCGGCTCGCTAAAGTGTTATACGGAATCAAGTTTATTCTGACGACGCATGGCAGTGATTTACACTATTTGTCACGCGACCGCCGGTTTGTCGGACTCATGAAAGATGCACTCCGCGTATCGGCGCTCGTCACTGCCAACAGTAATTTCACCCGCCGGTGGTTTCTCACCATGTTTGGTAAAGAATGGTCGCATAAATTGCGGACCATTCCGGGCGGCGTGTTTATAGAAGAGTATGAGGGGACGGAAAAAGCCCATGAGCAGATAAACCGCAAGTACGGATTGAAAGATAAAAAAGTCGTATTGTTTACCGGCCGGTTGACGGTACACAAAGGCGTTGAATATTTAATTAAAGCCGCACGGCAGATTAAAGGCGAAGTAATTATTCTGGGCGATGGGCCGGAACGGGCATATCTGGAGAAAAAGATTACGGAATATAAACTCACTAACACTCACATCTTAGGTTACATGAGTCCGAAAGAACAGGTGAATTTCAAAGAATTTTATTCCCGGGCTGACGTATATGTAGCGCCTTCGACCTGGAATGAACCGTTGGGTCTCGTGATTCTTGAAGCCATGGCTGCGCGAACTCCGGTGATTGTGACGAGAAGCGGTGGAGTGACCTCACTTGTTAAAGATGGATATAATGGATACCTGGTTCGGCCGCGCAATGCCACTGAAATTGCCGAAAAAGTAAATGCACTTCTCGCAAATGACGCGCTGCGCGCAAAGATGGGTGAGCGGGCTCACCAAATTGTCGCCGAGCGTTTTACCTGGGAAAAAATTGCTACGGATTTTGAACGGGTCTACGATAAATATTCCTACACCACCCGTGAGTACCTGCGGCTGGTAAAAGGATTTACACCAAATAATCACCAGAAGAAATAGCCATGGTTAGAAACCTATACGCAATCAGCCTGCTATGAAAAAGCGCTTACGCATTGCCATGTTGCCGCATTTAGGTCGGTCAATCACCCGTTATACGCGTGCGGCCCGGTCCCGCATTATCTATGAACTCATTGGTGAACTCATTAAAAAGGGTCACCAGGTGACGCTGATTGGAACCGAAGATTCGCGGACTGCAGCCAAAAATTTAGCTGTTGCGCCGCAAGGAATATTTACCTTGGGAGTAACTGAAAACGAATTTTACCGGCACGTTTCCTATTTAGTATGCGCGCTTAAAAAACTTGAGGAAAAGCAGCTCGAATTCGATATTGTACACAGTCATATGTATCCGGAATTTTTACCATTACTGCTTGGTCCCCAACTGAAAATTCCTTTATTGACTACGATTCATACAGAGATGACCGACTATTTAGTTGCTGCCCTTAAACAATTTCCTACTGACAATTTAGTTGCCTTATCTCGTAGACATCGGGACGATGCACCGAGTCTGCATATCAAGCACGTTATATATAACGGAATTAATATGGATGTGTTTCGCTTTCATGACCGGCCGGGTGATTACCTGTTGTTTGTCGGCAGGATGAAAATTATCAAAAAAGAAAGCGGAGAATTGTATGACCCCAAAGGCGTATTGACCGCAATTGAGGTTGCCAAAAAAGCTAAAATGAAACTGCTCATTAGCGGTAGCATTGAGTCGCGCGCAATGTACGATACCTACCTCAAACCACACCTTAACGATCAGATAAAACTGGTGGGTGGTGTTTCCAAAGAAGCGCCACTCTCTCAGGAAGAGGTGGCCGCACTCTATCAGCGGGCAGTTGCACTTTTATTTCCGATTCACTGGGATGAACCGTTCGGGCTGGTAGCTATCGAAGCTAATGCCTGTGGGACTCCGGTAATTGCCTTTAATCGTGGTGCTGCGCCAGAGCTAATTAAACATGGGGTTAATGGATTTGTTGTAAATTCGACTGAAGAAATGGTGGCTGCAATTCCGCGGGCTAGTAAGCTTGACCGTCGCAGTATCCGTGAGCAGATTGAAAAATCATTTTCCAAAGAGATCATGGCTGATAACTACGAAAAACTTTATTATCAGGTAATCGGTACATAGAAAATTTATAAACATTAATATGCGCATTGCGATTCTTGGTTCAGTTTCGACCATAATTCCGCCACAAGGTCAAGCAGCGATTGAGCGGCTGGCTTACCAACAGGCGCTAGGCCTTGCAGATAAAGGACACCAGATATTATTTTTTTGTTTACACGGTTCACACGTGGTTCATCCCAATGTGCGCATGATTACAGTTGGAAGCGGCGAAGCGCGTTCAGGGCAAGGAAATGAGACGAATTATGAGG
>DQGR01000041.1 GCA_003524845.1 Patescibacteria group bacterium | reverse complement strand
CACTAAAAGCTTACACTGCCGATCTTCATTAGACAACACTTGTTCTCGCAACGGTTTTACCAACTCTTCACATTGTTGGTCTGTCTGATGCAGCCACTGCAATATTTTTGTGTGCTCAGCGCCTAAAATCGGAATCCACTCAAATAAGAACCTCCGATACGCATAATACCTATCATCCGAATAACCGAAAAACTTGGCCCCAACTGTATAGACTAAAAGAGCCTGTAGCCGAATCAACTGAAGCATTTCCGGCTTATAACCTCGGATGCCAAGCTCAAAGGAAGTAACCTTTCCATGCTCACCTCGACCTTCGTCGAATATTTCTGCTTTCTGAGGAGAAAAAAAGCCTACAGCAGGGTCGTAAATGATTGTTTCACCAGTGGGTGCGTACATTCTTATACCAGGTAGCACCGGGTAGTAATGTCTATCGATATGCTTGCCACCCTGCCAGATGATATTGAGAAGTAAACGAGAAATGAACTGAAACCCATATTTGCTGATGAGAAGTCTACTCAGCAGAAAATATGAAAGTTGAAAAGGTATGAAAGTTCGTGTAAAACACCAAATCAGACCTGGAATAAATTGGTCTTCAAACTCGGCGGTTTCGATAGTCTCGAATATGTACCGCCCACACTCGCCGAACGGTAAAGGTGTACTATTTTCGAGTGTTTGCCTTATGGTGATTAGTCGAACCAGGGGGACAAATAGTAGCGGTTGCTCTAATACCCTACGCCTAATTTTTGAAAAACAAAGCTCTGGAAAAAATAGGCCGCGAACAACTGGGATATTGACCACTGCTTTTGCGGTTAATTCAAGTAGCGCCTCGGTTTCTTCCCGGTTGTATCGCTCTTCAAGAATTTTTCGGAGTTCATGAAACTCCTTCGCCGCTTTGACCGTTTGCTCAAAATAAGCGCTCTTTAGTTTGCTTTCTTTCTCGGTTGCTTGGTAGAGTTCCTTATAGTGAGCATACCCTTCAATTACGGACATGCTCTTTGATTTTATATAGCTGGCCGTAAAGCAAGAATTGAACAAGAAGCGACTTATTTCATATAACTCCGGCGTTATCGTCAACCTACCCTTGTCGATATGTCTTAATCTGTGAAAACAGATATAGGAAAACGAAAATCGAGATAATAAGGCAAGCATTTGAGATAGAACCCAAAGAGATGTATGACGCAAGTGATTGTGATGAAAAATTTCCTCCCTAAGATTGTCAGTTCTCACAGAAATATTNNATTTTAGTGAGAACTGACACCCAGGCCACTCAAAGCTACCAAGACATCGCACAATGCCGAGAATACGACCTCTCCGAGTGAATTTTTGAGCTTGTAGTTTCAGGGCTTTCAGCCTGTAGTGGCTGCCGTTTCCGGTAAGAGAAACTGGGTTTCTTCCATGCGCTCATAGAGCGTTTTGTGGCGCTGTCCAGCGCCATTTCCCCGCTTGGCAGTTTGCACTGTGATATAATCCAACTATCATTATGAAAAAACTCATTCCTGGATCATACAGAATAACCCATATTCCAATAGAGATCAGGTATGCCCTATTGGCAAATTTTATTGTAACAGCAGGGATTATATTGTATGCATCAACTATCATGCTGCCGAAAATAATTCTCACCCTTGATAGACGCATCGAATTTCCTATAACTTCAAGGGTATCAGCTTTCCTTTGGGGTATCGGTTTTTTTGGATTTCTAAACTTAAGGTGGTGGTACGGTTTCTCTTTGTTGTTTACGGTTGTTATTTCTATTTTTTTCTTACTTTATAAAACGCAATCTGGCGGCAATATGGCTAGAGTTATTATGAATATTCTTATTAGCATTCCGCTTGGTGTATTTGCCCCCATTTTTTATGCAAGTCTTGGCTATATTATATATACACCATTCCTTTTTATTTTTGGAACACTGTTTGGTTTATAAATATATTTTTTATATTGAAATATTAAGTTATATCTTAAATTTCGGTTGATCTGATGAAGCTGATGCGCCAAATATGGTCTTGCTGCAAGGGATGAGCCTAACGCTCATCCCTAATTTTGTGCATGACAACCGGTTATCCCAATGGGCACATTAAACGTTGTAGAGGTAGCAAATGCTAGAATAAACCGACCTGCCTTGCCTTGACCTCAATAAATTCAGGACTAGGTGAGGCTGCGTGACTAAGTTCCTCTGCTACGCCCCGCCCCAGCCTACGCTGTGTTAAGTCATCTGGAGCGTCAAAAATTCCAAAAAGGGTTCGTGGGTGTAACCGTTGCTCCATCGCGGAAATTATGTCCTCAATAACCACGTTGTATTCCTCCATGTAGTAACCAAACACAACGTTCCCAAGCCCGGACATATCCATGAAATGCGCTGGGTCATCTCCTTCAGCTTCCGCAACTTGGTAGAATACCGCTGTGCAGGCAAATTGCCCTTTCACCTGACTGGTCAAATATTCACGTAGTTGCTCCACATGACCCAGTCCAAGCGGAAGAAAATAGTCAATCGCAGCATCGAACCGACGATTACTGTCGATGCTATCTAGCCATGTCTGAAAGCGTACAATTTCGTCAGCTATGATTTCTGATCCGTTACGAATGACACAATTTAGGCTATCTACGCTGATGCTAACACGCAAATTATATGTGTGGTTAAATGGTGTATAGCTCAGTGTGTCAGTTCTCACAGAAATATTNNAATATTTTAGTGAGAACTGACAGTGAAAAAGACGACATTGATGTTTAAGTTAATTCTATTATCCCATAAATTTGGCCTGAATGAATTTAGCTCGAGCTGCGCTTAAGGTCGTAAATCATACTCGTAAATAAACCCCAAAATTTTTCAGACTGGCAATCAGTCACTTTGAGACGCAGTTTTTTAAAGACTTCGCGCCACTGCCTGTCAGTTTTGTTTGAGTGCGGGTGGCCGACAAATTCGGCGTTTACGATACTGTCCATCGCGTAGGTAGCGTAACGTTCGAATTCCGATTCATACACATCTTCCATGAGAATAATCTTCTTGGCTACGCGGGTAACATCTTTTAGCAAAACCTCAGGTTGGAGCACATGGTGCAGGACGGTAATCAGAAGCGCTACGTCAAACTTATTGTTGGGAAAGGGCAGTTTTTTTCCGTCATAGACGTGTGTATAGACATCTGAAAACAAACTGCGATCCTGAATATCTAAAGGATAAACCGTAAATCCGCGCCGTAACAGTTCATGACTCACCAACCCAAAGCCGCTGCCAATATCCAAAATTCGGTCTTTTTTTCGCAAGTACGGCGTTATTTTACGCAAAATATCGTCTACCCGCTTTTGGGAGATTTCCAGGAAAATGTTTTTAACCGGAGAAAATTGCAAAAGACTGTTCATTGCAGATAGCTTTTATTGAAACAGTCTGGCCCAGCCGAGTTTGTAATGCAGATTTTTTCGTTTCCGCTCCCCGATCACTTTCGCCGGCACGCCCCCCACAATTGCAAAATCTGGCACATCCTGGGCAACTACTGCTCCTGCGGCGACAATTGCCCCAATCCCAATCGTTACTCCGGGTTGGATGATGACGCGGGGACCGATAAATACATAGTCTTTAATAACTACCGGCGAAAAAACCGGTCGAAAATCTTCACTTTCATAATCGTGCTTTCCGTTATAGATCATCACTGATGAAGCAATATCGACGTGGTTACCGATCATTACTTTTGCTCTTCCGTCAATAAAGGCATGGTCGCCGATAATCGAATCGTCGCCGACTGTTATTTGTGATGGATCATAAAAATTAGCCCACATATGGAGAGTCGAACCATTTCCCATCTCAATACCGGCAAGTAAGTACACTAGTTTGCGGGCCCAGTGGATGGGAAAGTAACCAACCCAACGCAAAACCATAAGTTCAAAATCCAGAAGAATGCTCCCCATCCGGTTAGCGCCTTTTTGCATGAGTTCACTTGAGGTTAGATTTTTATCCATCCGGTCTTTTATCATATAAGTTTAAATTTTCAACTCTATAACGAGACTTTCCAGGACTGCCAAAGTTTTTCGTGCGCAGGTTTCCCAACTAAACTTTTCCGCTTGCCGGTAACCCTTCTGAATTAAACTCCGGCGCTCAGTTGGCTTTAATTGTAACGCTTTTGTCAGTCCCGCCGCAATACTTTTTGCTTCTTGAGGATTTACATAGATTCCGGCATCACCGGCAATTTCCGGTAAGCTCGAGGTATTGGAAACTACTACCGGACAACCCATAAACATGGCCTCAACTACCGGAATCCCAAACCCTTCATACAAAGAAGGTAATACGAAACAATCAGCCGCGTTGTACAGACAAAACAGTTCTTCCTCACTCACAAAATCAAGTAGTTTGATCCGCTCTCTTTTGGGTGATTTTTGTATGCGTTTAATAATCGGTTTCCACAGCCAGCCCTTTTTTCCCACAATTATCAACTGCACTTCACTTTTAAGCCGTTCAAATGCCGCGACTAACCGTTCAAGATTTTTTCGCGGTTGCAAGGTACCGACAAATAATAGATATCGCCTGTCTATGCCGTGCGTCTTTAGAACTTTATTTTGGTAATTATCATCTAGTGTGATTACTTTATCCTTTATTTTTCGGTTTATACCTGGATAAGTTACTTCTATATTGTCTTTAGGATATTTATAGTGCTCAATTATTTCCTGTTTGGAAAATTCAGAAATAGTGAGTATTTTTCGTGCTCGTTGTACGGAATAATTCGTCATTAGCTTCAACTGAAGTAAATCACGAGCTTGAAATAATTCCGGGTAGCGCAGATATGATACGTCCATAATCGCCATAACTTTAGGTACCGAAGTAAACCAGGGTAAATAATGAGTTGGTGAAAAAAAGACATCGACGTTTTCTTTTTTTATAAGCCCTGGCAATTGGCGAACCGTCCAGAAACTGCCCGGCTTCCCGACTACGTAACGCCAGTTGACACGTTCTTTTGGTAAATCCGGTAACGGATCCCGTGGAGAAAAGAGTATAAAGTTGTGTTTTTCCAGACGATATAATTCGGTAATCACGCGATGCGCAAACTGTCCAATTCCCACTCTCTGTTTGACATTTGCTTCGTAAAGATCAATACCGATATTCATAGACTGACTATCTTTTTATACACTTCAATGGTATTTCGTGCAGTATTCTCCCAGGTAAATTGGGCTGTGTGTTGCAATCCCTTTTGCACGAGCGCTTTTCGCTTTGCCGGAGTCAATAGTATAATTGATTCTAAACCACGCCGAATATCTGCACTGCTTTCTGGATTGACTTCAATTGCCACCCCTTCGGCAATTTCACCCAAACTTCCGCGCTTTGAGGTGACGACCGGAGTTCCACAGGATAATGATTCGAGCACCGGCAAACCAAACCCCTCATAGAGCGACGGGTACACAAAAGCAGTGGCTCCCGTATAGAGAGCGGGTAAATCTTTTTTTGGCACAAACCCAAGAATTTTAACGCCGGGAATTATAGCGACATCTTCTCCCCACCCAAAATTTCCGGCAATTACGAGAGTCCTATTTGCTTGTTTAAAGCTAGAAAATGCTGTTAGTACGCGCTGCAAGTTCTTTCTCGGTTCGCGCGTACCCACGCATAAAAAATATGGCTGCCGGATGCGATACTTATGCAGGACTGTAGTAACTCGATCGCGACTTTGGGGAAAGTAGGCATCGTCAACCCCCAGATATATGACATGAATTTTCTCCGCTGGTATATTGAGAAAACGGACAATATCAGACTTAGTGCTTTTTGAGTCAGCAATTATTAACTTCGACTCCCGACTCACCCAGGCGAGTTTCCGGCGCTGGGTTTCAATAATTTCCTCGGGTAAATGCTCGGGAAACTTATAGATCATGAGGTCATGAATCGTGGTGACTTTAGGAATTTTGCTCGGTGGCTCAGTCCAATCAGATGTGTGAAAAATATCAAGATTGCCGGTAAGTCGTTCGATTCTGCCAATATGCAGCTGATTCCAGAGAAAAGAAATAAACGATATCGGCAGCGAAAACGTCTTGGCGCGAAACGAGCTGTCTGTCGGCAAAGAATGAATAAATGACCACAATTCTTTCTGGCGTCCGAAACTCGTACCAAATAATACAAACTCGTGTCCTTTTTGCCGCAGCATGGCTTTAACCAGGTTTTCGGTATACGAAGCAACTCCAGTTCCCTTGTATACTACTTGTGAAATGTCAATGCCGATTTTCATACTTTTCTTGATTGAAATAATACCAGGATGCCCCAGCGGCAATGATAAAAATTGTCAGGTTACCGAGGCCGATTCCAGTTGCCGGAGCAAAACGGCCAAGGCTGGGCAACAACCACCAGTTTACGGCAAAGATTACCACCAGTTGAACAAACGAGGCAACCATCATAATCCAGGGTTTTTTCAGTGTGTANNACCGGAATAGCCTCACTATAATTTTGCACAAACGCAGAAATGAAAATTCGCGCAAAGCTGTTAAAAACAATCAGCGAAACTAGTAAACCACAAATTACCAGACCTACTTTTTTGAAAAAAGCCGTCGCTGCGCCTATAGTCGCCAACTCGGCAAATTTTGGCGCCAGCACCTGGGCCAGGCT
>DQGR01000096.1 GCA_003524845.1 Patescibacteria group bacterium | reverse complement strand
TAGAACCCATGATTAAACCAGACTGGAATTTTTATTTACTAAGAACTACCAATTATATTGGTCATTTTTTAATTATAAAAAGAGGGTTAATTACAAGTGTGGGCGGATTTAGATCAGGTTTTGATGGTGCTCAGGATTATGATTNNTTCAACCGCGGAAAATTTTTCGGTAAATAAACAGTTAGCGAAAAAATATGCCATTTTTGCACAAAGAAAAGCGTTAATAAGTGATTTAGAAAGAAGAGGTATTAAGGGTGAAGTTATAAGAACTGAAAGATTAGGATATTGGAGAGTTAGATTGAAGTAAAATTTCTTTTCAACTTTCTGATATAGAAAATATCTGAAGACTTACTTGAGTGTTAAAAGTGTTTAAGCAAAACTTGGAATATAATAGGATTTATCACCATTTCGTGCGTAAAAAGTTCTAACGTCAGATACTGCCCTGCACCTCGAAATTCGGCTTGNNAGGCTAAAAATGATCACTCAGACAAAGATTCGAACTTTCCCTCAGTCGAGGAAAAGCTTTGTGCATGCATGATACAATGAAAACATGACAAAATTACTGCAAAAACATCAACAGGAAATTGAAAAAATCTGTCGTGACTCGGGTATCAAGTCCCTGGCGGTGTTTGGTTCTCATGCCCGCGGTGAAGCAAAAATGGAGAGTGATGTGGATTTATTGGTGGAATTTAGTGAGACACCGGGACTCATTGAATTTATCCGCACGAAACAAAAACTTGAGAGTGTTTTAAAACACAAAGTTGATTTGGTGACTAAAAAAGGCTTGTCAAAATATATTGTCCCCTATATCACCCAGGATATTCAACAAATCTATGGTTAAAACACCCACGCCATTTCTCTTGCACATTAAAGATGCAATTGATCTAATAGAAACATATATCGCTGGGTATACATTTGAGCAATTTAGCGCTGACCACAAAACCCAAGATGCTGTGATTCGTCAACTGGAAATCATCGGTGAAGCGACTGTTCATCTGGAACATGATTTTAGGGCAAGTATGCCAGAGATATCTTGGAGAGAAATTAGCGATTTCCGCAATGTACTAGCTCACGAGTATTGGAACATAGACCTGGAAATAGTGTGGAAAGCAGCCACAATTGAAATCCAGGAACTGAAACGCGCTATACTTCCTATTGTTTAATAGCTTAATGATAATTCGCACGAGATAACCCCTTATTTTGCGTGCAATTTTATTTCTTAAACTTTTCCCGCTTGATTTTTCAAATCAAATCCTGCCTATATCCACCTTTTATTTTAGACAGTTTTTCTATCATATATTCCCAATCGGCTTTTGTTTCACATACGCTATAAACAGTATCAAGTAAAAGATCTTCCATGCCAAAGTTGCCCCAGTCATAAAAATAAAAGAGTTTATCAATGATGTCCCTTTTGAGTTCACTTGACAATTTTTTGTCTTGAAACAAGCCGGTATCCACTAGAAGTGTGATAAAGGTGAGTTTTTGTACGATGTCAACATTACTCAAAAAAAGATGTATTGTAATTTATAACGACCGAAAAATGAAAAAACTTTGATAATTTTGTGCGTAAAAAGTTCGAACGTCGTTCACTGTCCTGCACCTCGAAATTCGGCTTGTCACAACAGGCTAAAAATGATCACTCAGACTAAGATTCGAACTTTCCTCTCTGTTGAAAAGCTAAGACGATTTTGATCTGTCCATATGAAACATTTTCAGGCAGTTGTGTTTTTATTTCCTTAAGTTTTGCGTCAGGGTTTTTCTCTAGTACCGTTTTGATCAGTTTTTCTGTATCTTCACTCATGAATTCGCGAATACTTTCAATTTTTTTGTGATTGATCAAATCAGCAATATGTCCTTCTATTGTTGCTTCCTTGAGATTTCTTTGTATTGCAATCTCGCCAATAGTTTTCTCCTGGTACCAAAGTGAGAGTGTCTCCAAATGAGTCTGTAGCAATTTACGAGAAAACTGTAGTGTGCGTGCATCATCGATTATTTTTTGTGGTATACATAGCGCCGGTTTGTTTTTAAGAAATTGTTTACCCAGGGAACTCAGTTTCAAATTGTTATGTTCGACCGAACGGAAAATAAGTCCAACGTGCATCAGGTAGTGAATAACTGCGATGACTTGCTGTCTTGACAAATAATTGACAATACCGTAGGTTGATAATTTATCAAGTCCCAGTTCTTGTGTTTTCTTATTCGATTTGCCACAAAGAGTCGAAGCGATGATATAAACACCATATCTTTCTTCGGCTCGATAGATACACGAAAGGATTTTAAGCGTAAGAATTGAGATATCAAATATTTGTTCCATAATAGTAAGAATAATATAAAGAATATTGCGCTATTTATTATAAATTACGTTTTATGGTTTTTTCAAATAAACAATTGCTCCAAAAGGCGCTTGAGGAAAACGGTACCGCCCTTACTATTGTGGAATTATCTCAAAAGACGCAACTACAAGTTGCGAAAATACGCCAGACGTTGACGACCTGGGAAAAAGATATTGTTCGCATTGGCCCGCAAACATATGATTTGAAATGGCGAGTTTACTGTGGCAAAACATTTCGTCATACACCTCAAGCAATTGAGATTGAAAAAGGCATCCTTTCCACTGAAACTGATGTTTATTACTATTTGATTGCTAGTTTTGATTATCGGGCTAAAATCACTTTGTATGACGAAGACGATGTTGCATATCCCTTAACAGATAGGAAACAATCAAAAAACTTAAAATTATCTTATTTATCGGGATTATCTAAATGGTTTAAAAAATATAATTTTGAAGTCAATGATGACATACTTTTCACTTGTAAGGATATTAAAACTCATGAGTTTAAAATTCGCCGTCAAAAAAAGCAGGAAAGAGATGAGTTTATCATTGCTGCTAAAAATAGAAGGCTTGCAGATTTAGTGTATGACATCATCAACCATACACTACCTAAGCAGGAAGGAGACATGTTTCTGATCAGAAAATATGTATATGTATATCCCTTTAATGATCCAGTTCCTCCCGATGGTTTAATCAAGGTTCTTGCCAATAATAAGCGATTTTTAATTTCCAATATAGATAAAATGTATTCCTGGACAGGTCATCGTATCAAGGATTTTTTAACCGTGGGACTGCGAAAATATTACCTCCAAAATGATAAAAAAGACTGGATACCGGTGATTATTGATACTGACGAATTTGGTAAATATGGGTATTGTTCGCAGTGTAGTGAAAGAGTTATTTGGGAGTCAGATATTGGTTGGCATCATACCAAAACTGATTTTGAGTCCGCAGAAAGTTATATCCCTAACGAGTTTTTCACATCTGACAATTCAAAAACCAGGATGAATTAATGTGATCAACTCAATTTTAACTTATAAATTGACTAAAAAACCTCTACTTTTTGTCTAATTTAGCCTCGAAATTAACGTAACCTTGACTAATCTTATATAATCTTATATAGTCAACATATAAGATTATGAGCAGCACAAATAGACCAGATCAACGACTTACCAATATTCCAAGTTCAATTTGGGCTGATATAGCTCGTATTGATGAACTTAAAGGTCGTTGGATGGCTAGTAGTCAACTTCATCCTCAAGTACTAGGTCGTTTGAAACGCTCAGTGCTCGTGACTTCAACTGGAGCTTCCACACGTATTGAAGGAGCTAAGCTTTCAGACGAAGATATTGAAAAACTCATGCGTGGCATTTCAATTGAGAAATTTACGAATCGTGATAAGGCAGAAGTCAAAGGGTACTACGAGCTTTTACAAAATATCTTTGACTCCTGGCAAGATTTATCTTTAAGTGAAAACACCATAAAACATTTCCATAAAGAATTACTTAAATATGTCGAAAAAGATGATTTGCATCGTGGAGATTATAAACGAACGGAAAATAAAGTTCACATGATTGATGCAAAAGGCAACTCAATAGGGATTTTATTCGATACAACTCCTGTATATTTAACACCCTTAGCAATGCGGGACTTGGTTGATTGGACAAAAGAAGCGCTTTTTCATAAAAAATATCATCCAGTCATTATTATTGGTAATTTTCTGGTGGAATTTTTGCAAATCCATCCATTTCAGGACGGAAATGGCAGATTGTCTCGAATCCTTACCAATCTCCTACTCCTTAAACAAGGTTATTTATATATGCCTTTTGTTTCTCATGAAAAATTGATCGAGGACAATAAGCCTATTTACTACCTAGCTTTACGAAATAGCCAAAAAACCTTCAGTAAGGAAAATGAAAACATTACGCCTTGGTTAGAATTTTTTGTAAGCATTCTACTTAAACAGTCCCGAATGGCTATTGATTTGTTATCAACAGAAACAATTGAAAAAATATTGTCAAAAAAACAATTGACAGTTTGGGAATATCTGCAAAAAGTTGGCGAGGCAAGTCCTTTAGAGTTGTCTCAAAACACTGGTGTGGCTCGACCCACAATCAATCAGGTTATGGAAAAACTGATTGGACTGAAAAAGATCGAGCGAATTGGTCTAGGTAGAAGCACTCGGTATCGGGTTGTTGTTTAAGTAAAGCTGGGAATGTTAAAAATTGTGGTATTTTGTGCGTAAAAAGTTCGTACGTCAGTCACTGCCCTGCATATTGTCATTTCTTAACGAACCGCCAACTTGCGGAAAGTTTAGAAATGACAATATCCCTCAGCAATCGCTCCACGAGCCGTGCTACTGCCTGTCCGTCTTTGGCGGAAATAATAGATAAGGCGAGTGGAAAGATGCGGAGGGTAATTAAGTCTAAACAGATTTTAATCCTCGCAATATCTAGATAATAACGTGCAAACCTTACTTTTTTGCGAAATAATTGTAAAAGCTGGCAAATAGGTAACCAAGCAGCCAGCCTCCACCGGTTGCGGTAACAAATCCAAGTACCAATGAACTAGTATTGGTTTGCGTTGAAAGTGTTAGCGTACTGATATCAATTCCGTGAAACCATGATCGAGCAACGGTCATAGCGATATCTGGAAAAAATAACACGGATATAGCACAAACGATATAAATCACCGCAATAGTTGCGGCTGTAGCGTTAGCAGAAGCCATGGGCAGATGTTTCATATATAAAATCACCTCCTCTAGATACAATTGATGAGTAAAACGAATCTTACTGCATCTTGAATCCTCCTTAGATCGCTCTTTGCGTCGTATTCGAATAGAATTGAAAAGACGCAAAGCAAGATCAGGAGGACATATTTTTACTTTTTCTCTTTTGTCTCACTGCAAAAATAATAAAAGCATTTGCTCCAACTACAATCAATATATCAAATAGTGGGTTACGAAAATAGATAGAGAGATTATAAATAAACGTCCGCAGCTGGTTACTATACGCATCACTTGATTCCATCCGGATTTTACCCGTTAAAGCCAGCACAGCTATAACTACGGATGAAATGAGAAACGTTGCCGCTGCAAGTAATTTAAGTGGCTTCTCGGTTTTTTTCTTGAAGTTGTACAGATACTGATTGGTTATTTTCTCGTAAAACAATGACAAGAGAAATAAGGGGAAAACAATTCCCAAAACATATACAAAAGATACGATTAGCGAAGTCAAAAGTGTTGGCGAAAGCGTGGACAACGTAATTGCTGCAAACAATACTGGTGCACAACAAGCCGAGGTAATGCCGGAAAATATTCCGAGCAAAAATGTTGAACCAACCGTAGTTTTTTCAGGCATGGTGTAGCGCGGTAGTGGGAGCATGAGCTTGGTGTCGAACAACGTCATCAGACCAACTATAAACATCACGAGTGCACCCAGAAGATAAATAGTCGTGTGGAATGTGCCAAAAAACGAAACGACAAAACGGAAACCCAAGGCAACTGGCACCAATATTGATCCCAAACCCAGTGCGAAAACCAGCGTTAAAAATACAACCCGACTGCGTTCTTTGAAAATAGTGCCTAAATAAGAAGGGAATAAAAACGTGATACAACATGGCGCAAATAGCGCCACCATCCCGCCAATAAACGCCGCGGTTAAAGATACACCAAAAAATACCGTGTTATCCATATAATTAAATCCCTCTCTTAAGATAAGAGAGGGCTTCGGCCGTGAGCTCAGCCGAACGGTCAGGGTGAGTTATGATTCGTTCATAACCCCTCCCCACCTCCCCTTATCTTAAGGGGAGGAAGTATACTACTCCACAAAAGCTTTAATAGAAAATGTCAGTTGTTTATTGTTGGGATCGTTGGTTGAGACATAAACGGCTCGGGTAATGTCACCTTTAACCGGCATAATATTTGGTTTATATGTTACTGCAACCAAAGCTTTTTCACCGGGCGTAAGTGAACCTGTCCAGTTACTTTTTGAATGCATACTAAACTCTGGACTCTTTTTTCCATTAATAATAATCGTTCCAAACGTACAGCCACATGATGAAGTGACTTTGAAAAGTTGCAGCGGTTTATTACCGGTGTTTTCAATCGTAAACTCAGCAGTCTGCTCATCTGTTACTTTCATTTTTCCAAAATCAGCAGTGGTTGTTGCAACCGATGCTTGAGGCCGAGAGGTAGCAGTTGCTTCATATGAAGCAACTTGTGTTTGGTTTTTAGACTCACCAAATGCCACAAAAGCAATAATCATTAAAACAATAAGGCTAATTCCGCCAATAATCCAGAAGACTGTTTTATCAGTTGAATTGGAACTGCTGTACTCATTCATCTTCCTCCAACCCACAAATATTTGTAAGAAAGCACGATTTATTTAATCCCTTCAGCAGTTTTGCTTTGTGCCAAAAGCTGTGGTACACATTTATTGAGAAAAAGTAACTTTTCCATCTATGTTTTGAACGTTTAATGGTTTAGCAGTGATCTGATTTATGGCGTTTTGATTTACAAAATGATATTCGTCCAATATGGTCCCGGTTGGTGCAAGCACGGCTGCAACTCTCATTTGTGGCAAACCATAGAAATTGGGAATTACATCACCGGCTTTGGCAAATAATTTTTCTTCGCGCATCTTCTCAGCTTCTTTCGCACCAATAATGACGTCTGTATCAGAAAGCTCAAGTTTACCCTCTGCTATTGGTACTTCAGATAGCCAGGAAGAGATACCCATGAAATATTTTGGGGTGTTTCCGGCAAATGCAAGTTTATTGAGGTTACTTGAAGCAAAGGTAGCGACAATCTGGGGATTAACAGTGTCAACTCCATCCATAGTAGTTTCAGTTTTTGCTTCTGCAATTTTTATCTCACCCATAGATGAACTGATTCTGCCAAACTCAAAAAATACAAGTAAGAAAATTGCGGTCATTACTACAGGTGCTATAAGGGACGCATAGTTTTTCTTACCTGGTTGGAAATATTTAATGAGAAGTGAGTTAGTAACTACTGAGACTGATGAAAGTGCCATCGCGAGTCCCGCAAGTTCAGGTTTGAGAACTAATCCAATACCCATAAATACCCGAGCAGCAATTGGAATACCTATGACATTGTAAAAAAGCGCGAAAAACATATTCTGTTTGATCTTTTGCATCGTTTCTTTTGACAGATCAAAGGCTGTCACTACATCACGTAAGTCGTTTTTGATAATCACAATTCCACCCGTTTCCATGGCAACATCAGTGCCACTTCCCATAGCAATCCCAATATCCGCTTGAGCCAGTGCCGGAGCGTCGTTAATGCCATCCCCAACCATTGCCACTTTTTTTCCAGATTCTTGCAGCTTTTTGACTTCAGCTGCTTTATTTTCTGGTAATACTTCAGCAAGTACGTTGGTAATTCCAACTTGCGCGGCAATTGCCTTGGCGGTACGCGCGTTATCTCCGGTAATCATCCAGACCTCAATCTTACGTTTTTTAAGTGCTTCAACTGCTTCATGAGAAGTTTCTTTGACCGTATCAGCTACAGCCACAATGCCCAAGACTTTCTCTTTGGAAGCAAGAATCATGGCTGTTTTTCCTGCGTTTTCAAGTCGTTCTAGTTTCCGGTTAATTTTGCCTACCTCAAGTTGAGCAACATCTTTTATAAGTCTCCGGTTACCCATAAAGTACACACTTCCGCTCACTGTGCCTTGGACTCCGTGTCCCGGGATTGCCTTGAATCCTTCGACCTCACTCAGGGTAAAATTCTCTTCGTCTGCGTAATTGACGATTGCCTCAGCCAAAGGATGTTCCGAGGATTTTTCAAGTCCGGCTGCAATTTCAATCATTTCGTCTTCATCAAGCTCGGAAAGACTCAGTGTATCGGTAACCACCGGTTTACCATTTGTGAGCGTTCCTGTTTTATCAAAAACGACTGCATTAATTTTGCAAGCTCCTTCCAGTGGCTCACCACCTTTTATTAAAATTCCTTGCTCAGCACCCTTACCAGTTCCTACCATCAAAGCTGTTGGAGTAGCCAGTCCCAGTGCACAGGGACAGGCAATGACAATTACTGCGGTAAAGGCCATGAGGGCAAAAGAAAGTGAAGCACCAAGAACCAAATACCAAATTCCAAACGTTAAAAACGCGATACCAATAACGATAGGAACAAAATAAGCGGATATTTTGTCAGCAAACGCTTGAATGGGAGCCTTTGAACCTTGCGCTTCCTCAATCAAGCGGATTATTTGCGCAAGCGCGGTTTCTGATCCGACTCGTGTTGCCATAAACTCAAAACTCCCAGTCTTATTTATTGTTGCACCAATAACCATGTCTCCAATATTTTTTTCAACTGGTAGACTTTCACCGGTGAGCATTGACTCATCCACTGCGGAGGAACCTTTGCTGATCTTCCCATCAACCGGAACTTTTTCGCCGGGACGAACAAGAACTATGTCACCGTTTATGACCTGATCAACAGGAACATCTTGTGTAACTCCGTTTCGTATCACTCGGGCAGTTTTGGCTTGGAGTCCCATGAGTTTTTTAATGGCATCAGAAGTCTTACCCTTAGCCCGTTTCTCCAACCATTTGCCTAAGATTACAAATGTAATAAGGAACGCTGCAGTTTCAAAATAGAGCTCTGGAATTTTTTCGCCGCCAACACCAAGGAGCGATCCTTTAGTAATTACATAGAGTCCATAATTAATCAGTGAATAAAAGTACGCAGTTGAGGTACCAATGGCGATCAGACTGTCCATATTGAAAGTTTTCATCCGCAGTGCCGACCACATGCCTTTATAAAACGAGGCGCCAAATATAAATTGCACCGGAGTTACCAAAATTAGAGAAATTATTCCAATAAAGGGAGTAAAAAATACCTTTCCGGGAATCCAGGAGAAGAAGTCAAAGAACATAAAATAGAGCATAGGGGTGCTTAGAATAAAGCTGCCTAAGAACTTGTTAAACAGCTGTTTAATTTCTGCGTGTCTCTTTTTGCGTTCAAGTTCCGGATCCTCCTGTTCCTGATAGCTAGCTTTGTAACCGACTTTTTTTACAGCTTCAGCAAGATTATCAATTGAAGTTTGGGTTTCATCAAACACAACACTGGCTTTTTCAGCGGCAAAATTGACATTTGCTTCTTTGACACCGTTTACCTTTTTGAGTGATCGCTCTATTAAACCTGCGCATGATGCACAATGCATTCCAGTGAGAGAGAGTTTAATTCGTTTGTTAGTTTCTTTTTTCTGTTCTTCGTCATTCCGAGCGGAACGAAGTGAAGTCGAGGAATCTTTCAAACCGGATTTAGTTGAATCAGATCCCTCCACTCGGTCTGCGGCCTCGGTCGGGATGACAAAAGAACTAAGTCCATTTGCATATCCATTCGCGCTTGTGGTGAGTTGTGCCGAACCATTGGGTGTTGGAGTTTTCGCATTAAAAATCTCAACCATACCAAAACTATTGACGAGTTGACCGATTTTTTCTTCTGAACCTAAATCTTCTTTATGAGCTGATACGATTGCCTTGCGATCATTTCGAATATTACCATCAAAATAAGCTTTGCCACTTTCATCCTGAAGAATTCTACCTTCTGCTTTTAAATGTGACTCAAATTGTATTTTCATCGGTTTTCTACTTGACTGATTTTTTACTGTTACGGTGATACTGGAAAGTTCTTCTGTTTTAGTAGCTCCCGATACAATAGCTGCTTTATAGCCAGCTCGATCAACAGCTTCAAGCAATGCATTCACTGGAGAAACTGCTGTATCAAGTAAAAGCTGCGCTCTGCCTTCTTTGCTACTTACCGAAATATCTGAAACCCCAGCTGTTTCTTTTAGTTCTTCGCTAATGAGTGTTTCGCATGAGGCGCAGTGCATACCATCAATTTTTAATGTAACTGGTCGTTTCATATTATTATTGAACCGTAACAACCTCGTATGGAAGTCCTGTTAAAACTTGTTTATACTCACTTTCGCTAACGCTTCTTTCTGCTTCGACATGAGCTAGACCTTCAAGTGTAACTCTGGTTGA
This sequence comes from Patescibacteria group bacterium, assembly GCA_003524845.1. GTDB lineage: Bacteria > Patescibacteriota > Microgenomatia > UBA10105 > UBA10105 > UBA10118. The sequence goes on along the minus strand of DQGR01000096.1, from coordinate 5,244 downwards.
ACTAACACCTGGGATTTTCATAAATTTTTTGATAATGAGTTTGACGCAGGCATCACAGGTTAAACCTTTTAGTGTTATTGTTTGTGTCATGATTTTGTCTTTTCTATTTCCCTCTCTTAGGTTAAGAGAGGGCTTCGGCCGTGAGCTCAGCCGAACGGTTTGGGTGAGTTACGAACCTTTCCTAACTCCTCCTAGCCTTCGCTTGTCTTAAGAGGAGGAATATAATTAAATCACCTTAATACTTCCTCGTTGCATACCCATGGCGCACGTTATGGGTAGATCACCAATTTTGTCTGGTGTAAATTCGAGTACAAGTGTTTTATCTTTTTCTAACAATTGAGGGGATGTGAGTCTTGGGATCATGATTGAACTCATGCACCCATACCCATCGTCTTTTGCAGTGACTTCAAAGCGCACCTTACTGCCTTTTTTGACCGTAAATACTTTTGGCGTTATATCACCACTAACTGTGTAGATTGCTTTGATAATTTGAGTATCACCCTTTTGTGCGGCTGGTTGTGGAGTAACATCGGCTGCTGGTAATTTAGCAGCTCCCCCTCCACAACCACAACCACCAGATCCGCATGAGCCGCCTCCGGCTTGTGCAAGTTGGGTATCTGATGCATTTTTAACTTCTTGATTAACTGCATCAACTTGTTGGTTTCCTTCAGTTTCTACTACTTTAAACTGTCCGCGATACATGCCCATCATGCAGGAGAACGAGATAGTACCTGTTTCATAGGGCGTAAATTCAATAATATTTTCACCCGGATGCAGATTTTGTCTGACACCAATTTTTGAGGATAATATACTGGAAGCGCATGAGTTGGGATCGGTTGAGTTAATGATCCATTTCACAGGTATACCTTTAACTATGGTGAAATTGTTAGGTGTATATCCAGATGCGCTCTGAGTCATTTTGACAATTTGCACACCACCTTGTCGAGGTGCGGTAGTGTCACTACTGGTTGCAGCAAGCACATTACTACTTGCTGCTAATAAATCAGCAGGACTTACACCAAGCAAGTTTAGTCCGTTGTTGGCATTAAAGACTGATAAGGCAATCACAACTACACCCGCAAATTTGAAAAACTTTTGGGCGAATATGCCTTTAATAAGTGATGTAATTCCACCAATTCCCAAAAGTCCCGGCGCGGTTCCGAGCGCAAATACTCCCATGATTGCAGCCCCAGCTAGGAAATTACCGGTAGAAATTGCGTAGAGTTGCATGGCCTGGGTAAAGCCGCAGGGAAGGAAAAAGGTGGTAGCTCCCATAATAAATGCATTCTTGTGACTGTATTCCTGATTCTGTTGATTTTTAAGGCCCATTAATTTCCCAATGCTTGTTGGTAATGTAAGTTTGAAATTCTCAAGCTTCGGAAATAATCCGGTCAGCTGCATACCAAGTGTCAACATCACCAGGGCTACCGCTAAAGTCATAAGCCCAAGTGAAAATCCGGAGAGCTGAAACATTGAGCCTAGCAATCCGATAATTCCACCAAAGAATATATATGACAAAATCCTACCTGCATTAAAAAATAGGTGCGGTTTGAATTTTTCAAGCCCCGTGGAATCAGGATGCACCTCAGAAAATCGAGCTGAAACTCCTAGTATCAAACCGCCAATAAGTGCCATACAAGTTGAAAACCCGGCAGTTAAACCGATGACTAAAACTGTAACCAGATTAGTCGGATGTCCGGCGCCCGTTACAAAGAGCTTTGTCAAACCCAAAATACTTACGACTACGTATAATGCTCCCAGAGCAAATAAGGCATAGAAAATATCGATGTAATCATCTAACTTTTTTGAAAACCACGGTTTCTTTTCGTTAAATCCTATATCATATCCAGCTTTCTTCACTGCAGTTTCCACAGCAACAGCGTTGAGAGCATTTTCATAATGAACGATAGCACAGGCCTTTTTTTCACTAACCTCAGCTTTAGTAACTCCAGGGATTTGGGTGAGTTCATCTTCAATTAATAATTCGCACGAGCGGCAGTGCATGCCTTTGATGGGAACAGTTGTTTTTTGCATATGAAAGTATCCTACCAACGACAAGATTAAGATTTAATGAATAATAAATGAGCAGTTCTTAATCCTTCGATGTCGTTCAGGACTAACCCTGAGCATGCCGAATTGGTTAATGAGTTTTAGGAAAAATGGCGATAAATGTACTACCTTTACCTTCATTGTTCTTGACAGTAATGCTGCCTTTGCAAGAGGTAACTATTGAATAGGCAATCGCCAGTCCCAACCCGGTTCCACCAACTCTATGCGAATTTTTGCCTCTATAAAAGCGGTCAAATAAATGCGGGGCATCATCTGCCGAAACCCCCTCACCTGTGTCTTTTACCCTTATGGTTGCTGTTCCGTTACCTGAAGTTAAAGACAGTGATATGGTGCCGAGCCGCGTATATTTGATCGCGTTATCGACGATATTTAAAAGAGCCCGAAATATCTTGTCACGTTTCCCCGGTATATATACATTTACATTCTTTTCAAATCGTTTGACAACTTCGAGACCTTTGGATTTTGCCAGCTGCGCCGTAATTTCATAGAGTTCTTCCATAAGTTCAGTCAGGTTTGTCGACTCTGTGCTTATTTGTGTTTTATCTGTTTCTGCCCAGGCTAAATCTAAAACGTCCTTAACCGTATCGGTTAGACGCTTATTATCAATAAGTAAATCTGCGATAGCTTTTTGATAATCTTCATTAGTTCGTTTTTTTGAAAGCAATACTTCAATTGTGCTTTGCTGTGTGGCAAGTGGGGTCTTCAGTTCGTGAGCCACATCTCCGATAAACTGGCGTTCACGAGTAAAGGCTGCCTCAAGTCTCGTAAGCAAATTATTAAAAGTGAGTACGAGTGTTTCAATTTCATCATGAGTTTGTGGACTGCTCACTCTCTCTTTCAGGTTCTCTGACGTGATTCGCTGCATCTGTTCGCTGATTGTGTTGACTGGTTGCATGGCACGTTTTGCCAAAATCAAACCACCAAAAATAGTTGGGACTACGAGAAGAGCAAAAAGTGAAATGAGATTTGTAAGTAGACTGTTCAGTGACTTTTGAATTACATCAATGGGATGACCCATCATGACGACACCTATCAGTTCGTTTTCCTTTCGTAGCGGAATTAAAATAGTGCGTTGTGTACTACCTGGAAAACTTTGGTTTAAAACTTTTTCCTGAGTTTCTGTTTTTATTTGTTGAAATAACCCGTTTATTTCATGCTCAACTGTTGTGTTTGGGTATGTTGAATTAAGTATTTTGCCTTCTTTGTCTGTTATAACAAGCATCATGCCAGGGATAACTCCAAATTCGTTATAGAGAAGAGAGTCTCGGGATGAAATATAACCATCTTCAAATTGCTGCTTAATTTCCTGTGCGACTTGTTTCGCATGTGAAATCAGAATTATATCGGTATGTCTATACAACTCCTGCTGCGTAATGTAGTAAAACGAAGCAAAAATAACGGCAATTGAAATTATGAGCGCAGTACTATACCAAAGGGTGAGACGAAAACGAATGCTCTTGGTATTCATGCAACCTCACTTATCTTGTATCCGACACCATGAACAGTGTGAATGAGCTTCTTGGACGTATTTTTATCAATTTTCTTGCGTAAATTTGCTAAAAACACATCTACCACATTACTCATGCCTTCAAAATTGTAATCCCAGACATGCTCGGTAACCATGGTTCGCGTCACTACCTCATCCTTATGATGAAGTAAAAACTCAAGGATGGAAAATTCTTTGGGGGTGAACGCAATATTCTTGCCACCTCGTTCTACCGTATGTTTTAAAGGATCAACCACGAGATCCGCAACAGTGAGTGTGGTGGTTGAATCTCGGCTCGTGCGTCGAATAAGAGCCCGTACTCGAGACCGTAGCTCTAAAAACGAAAAGGGTTTAGTCATGTAGTCATCAGCGCCGCTATCAAGTCCAAGAACTTTATCCTCAATTGCAGATTTAGCAGTAAGCATGAGAATAGGAGTTTTATGTCCCTTTTTGCGAATGTTTTTGCAAAGGGTAATCCCATCAAATTTGGGCAGCAGACAATCGAGGATGATCAAGTCATAGCTTTCAGATTCAGCCATAAACTGGCCTTCTTCACCGTCAAATGCCGTATCAACGGCATACCCGTCTTCCTCAAGCCCTTTTTTAATGACGTTTGATAGCCGGCGTTCGTCTTCGACCAGTAATATTCGCATACGTGGCTTCATTATAGTCTGTTTTGATGAAGATTTCATGAAGATTTCTTCATCTTTCCTTAAGGGTTCCCTAATGGATGAAGTTGTACAGTGGAAAGTATGCATGGAAAAGATGTATTTGGAATTTGTATAGCTTTCGTAATCCTCGCCTTTGCTGCAATTTGGATCTTTAAAGTAACACCTGCCAATCTCGTATTTGCCGGTACACTTCTTTTATGTCCACTCCTTCACATTTGGATGATGAAAAGCGGAAATCATAAACACTAAAAACTTTATTTGCCTCGGTATTCTATTTATATAATCCTCATAAAATCTTCCTAAATAACATGTATTATGATAAAAGTAACTATGAACAAAACTGTCTTTACTTGTCCCATGCATCCTGAAATACAGCAAGATAAGCCCGGTACGTGTCTAAAGTGCGGGATGACGCTTGTTCCATCTGAAAAGAATGGTGGGCAAGAGAATATGGATCACAACGCAATGAATCATGGCGATCACCCTCCTTCGCACCAGGCTACGGAAGGACACGGTGTGATGAGAGCTGCATCTCAAATGCCTGCCGGCCGAAGCTTGAGCGAAGGCTGGTCATTCTGGGAAAAGTTCAAGATGAGCATGACTATGGCGATGGGCATGGAGCATGGCGGTTTGGCAGGACGCGAAATGGCCAAACTCATGGAAGAAGATATTCGCAATAAGTTTTTTGTGGCACTTATCCTGACTTTGCCAATTGTCGCCTATTCACCTCTAGGAACAAATATCCTCGGCCTAAACCTTCCTACACCTATTTCAGCTAATTGGATGATGTTTCTTTTAACTACTCCTGTTTACTTTTATTCCGGCTGGATATTTTTGTACTCAACATACAAAACCCTACAAGCAAAAACTCTGAATATGGCAGTGCTTATTGCCGTTGGCATCACTGCAGCCTATGCATTTAGCGTTGTTTTAACTCTCGTCGGCAGTGAAGAATCATTCTACGAAGCTGCAGCAATGCTGACCACCTTTGTGCTGTTTGGCCATTGGATGGAAATG
>DQGR01000046.1 GCA_003524845.1 Patescibacteria group bacterium | reverse complement strand
CCATCACACACATGAACTTTAGTAACCATATTCACCTCCTTAAAAACATTTTTGTACAGTGACTATTATAACTTGTTTTTATGTTAACTTAATTTTTATCACGAATTTGGATAATAAAAACGTTTCCCAGCAAATCTTAAGTATAAACATAATCACGTTGCGATTATATTCGGCAACTCGTATTATATACAATAATCATCACGTATGAAGAGATTTTGGCCCAGGGTTTATAAATTCTTTTTTACCTGTAGTCCTTATTTGTTACTTGGTTTTTTAATCATCGTCGCCCTAACTATAGTCCTCCGTTTTTATAATTTCACTGAGCACGTGATCATCCATTTTGATTCCACTAAGGACGCCCTGGTGGCAATTTATGGAGCCTCCCGTTTACAACTACCCATTTCCGGCCCGTTTCTGTCAATCGGTCCGATGGTTACCGGTCCCTGGTACTGGATTCAACTCATTCTTTCCCGTCTAATTATTCCCACGAATTACGCTCCCTGGCTCTTAATGGCCACGTACTCAAGTTTAACTGTAGTGACGATGTTTGCAATCGGTGTTCTACTCGTTAATCCCGTATTTGGCTTAATCGTCGGCTTCCTTGCCAGTGTGTCGCCGCCGCAGATATTCAATGCCGTCTATCTGTTATCACATACGGTCATCAGTTTTTTTGCAACGCTTATGGTCCTGATGTTTTTATTGTTGGTTCGTCACCCGCGGTCGCGTCTTTTATATCTCATCTGGGGTTTTATCGCGAGCATGATGATTACGATTCACTACCAGACCATCGGCCTGATTATCCTGCCGCTTATTTTTTACTGGTATTACCGGCCGCACCTGAAACTGGTGAAATTTTTTTTCCTTGGCGCCTTTTTTCCCACTATTCCGCTGATTATTTTTGAACTAAATAACTTTTGGTACAACACTCGGCATTTTTACCAGTACCTGCGGTATGATCAGTTTAAAATTTTTGTTCCCAGTCGCTGGTTAACCTTCATTATTGATTTCCTACCCGAATCTTTGGCCTATATCACCGGTTTTTCAACGGCGGTTTCCAGAATAATGATGATTTTGCTGGTAATTACGTTTTGTATTCTGGCAATCAGGAAAAAACTGGATAAACGCTGGTGGATATTAACTCTAACGTTAATAATTCAACTGATAATTCTGCGCTATTATCGTGGTGAAAAAACACCTGGCTACTTACAGTTCCTGCATCCGCTTATATTTTTGTTTTTGGGAGTTCCTTATTTACTGATTAAGCAAAGCAAATACCAGTCAATAATTTTATTGTTAATCCTGGCAACTTTTCTCATTGGCAGCCATCAAACAATTTCCAATTCACTTACCCCGCACTGGTTGACTACAGAAACTTTTGAAAATTTAGCCAAAATTTATGAGTTAAAGCCGGCATCTGCATATCGGATTTTGAGTTGTGGTAATTCTGCTGACCCACGGGTTGGTGCTTTAGCCATCGGATTGTATTTGCAAAATCGGTATGCATCAGACGGCTTGCCGCTCGCATATACTTCTGGCGCGTGTTCACTTCCGAAAATTCCATCAACTGCAAAATCTGAAGCAGAACTGTTTCCGCAGGTTTTACAGTTGACTGATTTCTCAGTTGCTTCTGCTGCTGCTATCCGGGATGCTGGCTGGCAGGAAATTAATGCTCAACATACCTATCAAAGTGTAGCGCGCTGGTGGATGGATGAACAACCCTATTCAATCCACGCAACTGCCTGGAAAGTTGCAGAGTAACTAAAGACTTCTGTCACTGGATTGGAAAAGGATTTTTACCCTGCAAAGAAATCTCCTCCATTCCATATACATACAAAGACGGATGATCTGTTGCAGGAAATACTGCCACTGATTTATATGGCAGTTCATGAGCAGTGACTACCAAATCATCCTCAGCATACGTTTCGCTTTTACCACAGTCAGTGCAGTTCTGCGGAATAAAACTAAACCGTTCGACTGCAAATTCGCCGGCAGTGCCGAAGCGACCGGTACGCGTACCCCCATAGTTTTGATAAATTTGCGGGTCAATTTGATTATAGAAAGCAGTGAACATGTGTACCTGATCTAAATAATCAGGTTGGAAAATCCAAAATATAACTTTTTTTGAACTATTTTCTGTTTGATTCAGATACGCAAAAAGCGGTTTATAAGCGCTAAACCATTCTACTGCTTTTTCTTTTGGAAAATGCGTAAAATATTGATGCATAAACAGAAGAACATTTACCGAAAAAAGTATAGCCAGCATTAAAACAATAAGTTTTGAACTTTTAGTGCTCAGATACCAGAACCCGTATGCGATTAAAACTGAAAAAGCCGGTACTAGTAGAATACTTCTGGTTGAAGCAGGTTTGGGAAATGTGGGGGCACTCGGTAAAGGCGCAAGTAACAACCAAAGAATTACAATTAACCAGCCATTCGGTCTGTTTCGCAGGAGTTGATATATTCCGAAAAGCAGTATCGGCAACTCCCACCAATAGAGAAGCCCGAATCCCGGACCCGGGACGATAAATCTCCGCACCGCGTCTGCTTTATCAAATAGAAAAGAATAGTGAAAATTACTGAAATAACCATCGAGCAGTGATTGAGCAAATACGAGTCTGCGATTATGTAATAATTTACCTCCCCATTCCTGGCTGGCATAGAGCGTATCCTTTTTTATGAGATCCGGATCAGACAAGACTGAAATTCCGCGTAAGCGCATTTGACCTCCCGGAAGTACAAATGGTATCGCAACAACACTGAGTATCGAAATAAAAATAATTACTGCCTGCCAAATTATCAGGTTTTTTCGATAGAGCAAAATTAAAGCCAGTATAAATAAAGGTACGAAGACATACGCGGCAAAGTAAGACAGGGTTGCGATCATAAAGCTCAGAGTTGCCAACAATAAAAACCATTTCCGAGTCAAACCACGGATAAAAAAGTACGTTCCAAAAATGATAAATACGATTGGCAATGGCGCAAATGTTCCGACTCGAGAATAAGTCACGTGCCAGGGAGAGAGAGATAAAAAAAGAGCTGAGAGCAAGGCAAACTTTCTATTTTCCGTCATGACATAAACCAGCAAGTATAATCCTAAGATTGACGCTGTGCCTAAAATCGCATTTGGAAAACGCGCCGCAAATCCATTTAACCCAAATACAGTAACAGACACAGCATCCAGATAGATAAGAACCGGCGGTACATACGCATCGTATGCCCGAAACAGGATCGGATACGGTTCTTTGTATTCATCTTTTCCGGTTTTTGCGATTGAGTAACCATTGTAGATACTGCTTGCCTCATCCCAGTCAAACCCTGGCGGGTTTTGGGTAAGCTCATAAAATCTCAGAAAAAATGCCAGGGCAATGATGGAAATGAGAAATACTTGGTATTTTTTTAGTCTCAAAATTCCCATACACTTGCTCTTATCCTAGCTCATGCTTCTCGTTACATCCATACACAACAAACCTCTCCTTATGCGTTAGTTAAACCAACGATCTTATTATTTGATTATGGAATGTTTAGGTAGTGACACTTATAGGGCGTTATCAAACAGCAGGCTATATAAAATTTAAGTTGCTAAAACTTTTAGACTTTTTTGCTCACTTTCATTCATGTGTGAATTACTTATAAAATAATTTGCTCTTCGGTTCTTCTATCAGTAATAATGATACTATCACCTATATTAATGGTTTTATAATAGAAATCTTTATGTTTTGAAAGAAAATAATTTTGTAAATTTAGGTATAAAGCTCTCTTCCGTAGCAAGTCCTACTAGGATTAATCCTATTTTAGTAATCTTTGTAGGTACAAAATCACCTTTATTATGAGTAACAACATGATAGTCAAGTTTGTTGCACATCCTTAAAATACGCTGGTCTAACGCCTCCGGATTTTTAGTTACCTGTACTGAGGAAATAAATAATGCGTATTTATTGCACTCTTTTAGTAAAGTATGAAATTCTTGATTGACGTCGTAACAGAAGTATGGCTTATTTCGTAGCTTTCTTCTCTCTTTTCGCATGTAAGAAGTATAGCCATTCAAGGCTAAATCTAAAAGCATTGTCCAGTTGATCTTTATTTAGAGATACACCCATTTCTTTAAATTGCAAAATTATGGATTCAGGCGAATGACCTTTTATTATTGCTCTAAAGATATCAATTGTGGTAACTCTAGTGCCTTTAATAACTGGCCAACCACCTTGAATATTAGGATTAATAGATACTGTTGGGTATTTTGTAAGTAAACTCTTGTGGAAAGTGGGATTACCGCTTGTATCTGAGAATATTTGTTGCAAATTTGTCATAGGCTTTTAATAAATAATCGCAGAACTAAGTATGCGTGTCAAGTAAAAAGCGTATTTTGAATTATAGCATGAATTGCGAAATAGAGCCTTGTAATAGACTAAAAGTCTAAAAGGGTCACACAACTCTGGTGCAGTAGGTAAGTGATTAAGTAGTTTGCGGATAGTGGCAACGTTTGAGATGTTAATCAAATAGGATACCACATAAAATCAAAGTAGACTTAATTACTCCTGCATTGGAAGTGCTTCACTTCCCATTAATAATCTTAAAATTAGAGAATTTTTGCGTTCTTGGGTAGGATTGAATTTATTGAGTTCTTTATCATAAATAAATTTTTGTAAGTTTCCCCAAACACTTATTTGCTGACTAGATATTGATTTTTGCGCTTTGTCAAAAATATCTTTTTGCTCAGCGCATGATACCATTTCCGCAGAATTTGTTGCTTCATACTCGCAAATCTCAATATCTGTGTATATCTTATCAAGATTTAAGTAACTACGTCTTAGGGAGTCGTTCGAATCGTTAACTAAGTTGTAATAAACGACTATCTTCAAAAATACATCTGGATCAACCGAGGTTAAATAACCGGAATTAACTACAGCTCTATAAAATTGATCTGGAATATATTGCTTACTGTATAAATCGCCGTTATTATCTTTATACATTTGGGAAAGTATATTGCTGTTAATGACGTGATTTCTAATTTCAAGTTGCAGCAGTTCTAAATATCTTTGTCTTCTCACCGTATCTTCAAGACGACTTGAAATTATGCTAACAAAAATTCCAGATAACAAAACGACAATTAATCCGCGGCTCGTAAAAAATAAGTTTTTAAAAATCCTAAACTTGTTTTTTATATAGATTATTATTTCTTTTGCCAATCTCATAAGATTAATATCTTTTGTATCCTCTGCGTCCATCAAATGGATTTATATTTCCCCAAGTCGAGTAATTATTCCATTTAAATGAGTCAGGATCGCTGCGATAATGTGGCTGGACATACGTTCCTCCTCGAAAATAACCCCGAACTCGCACGTATGCGTCTGCTACACCAACAAACAGCATGCTTCCTACGAAAAACACCGCGATAATGAAAAATAACATTATTATATTTTTTCTCATAGGGAAATTTCCTCCTAGATTAAATATAGCAATAGGACATCTAAAATACCACTAAGTACTGCTTTTATATTTTTAGGGGAATTATGAAGCCCTATTTATGAAAAAGAGGTAATTCTATCCTTGATTCGGATAATGGCAGCGTTTCCATTTTTTCCCACTGCCGCACCAGCACGGGTCGTTGCGGCCGATTTTGGGTTTCTTAATGGGTTGAGTACCGGCAGTTGAGCGGTTGGTGATCTGCTGGTTGGCGGCTTTGACCAGATTTGAGTCTTTTTGCAACAGACTTGAAAGCAAATCATTCTTAGAATTATTCTGAACAGTTTTTTTAAGTAATGATCCAAGCAAATTTTTCGCTCCAGACGCTCTATCTGTTAGTTCATTCGCTCCTCCAGAACTTGCTTTAAGTGAGCTTAAAGGATCTGTATCTATTCGTGGTGCAGGAGTTCGTGGAGTCAACTGAGTAGATTGAATTCTTGGAGGTTCTTGCGTTTGATTCGGCGCCAGTTGCACTTGCGCGCGGAAAATGCGGTGACTGATTTCCTGGTCAATNNAAACTGTTTTTCCCGCTGGGTATATGAATCGGTAATTAATGTGGTTAAGAACTCCTCGATGTTGTGAGCTGTCGACAACTGTTCAAGTTGCTTCATGAGTTGTTTTTGTGATGTTTGGTCAAACGGAATCATGGTGACAAATTCCTGGATAATTTTTTCGCGTTCAATCTCGCCTTTTTCCGGCGCAAAAAAGCCCACCTGAGTTTTAATCTGATTGTGCAAAGTCAGGACAATTTTCTCCCGCAGGTTTTCGCCTTCGAGCGCTGCGCGCCGGCGTTTGTACACAATCTCCCGCTGTTTATTCAAGACGTCATCATACTCAACCAGGTGTTTGCGTGAATCAAAGTGGAATCCTTCGACTTTGACCTGCGCCTGCTCAATCGCCTTAGACACCATCCCGTGCTCAAGTGGTACGTCTTCCGGCAGTTTGAAAAAGTTCATCAGGTTGGCCACTTGTTCGCCGCCGAAGAGGCGCATGATGTCATCTTCAAGTGAAACAAAAAACCGGGAAGCACCCGGATCTCCCTGACGACCTGAGCGGCCGCGCAGTTGATTGTCAATCCGGCGTGATTCGTGGCGTTCAGTACCAATCACGTATAAACCACCAAGTGAAACGACTTCGTCATGCTTTTTTTGCCATTCACTACTTAGTTTTTTAAAATCTGCTGCACTCTGATTAGTTTCCTTCTGCGGCGCATGTCCACCTAAAATAATATCTACTCCCCGGCCAGCCATATTGGTAGCTACCGTAACTGCACTTTTTTTACCGGCTTCGGCAATAATCATGGCCTCGCTCACATGATTTTTGGCGTTAAGTACTTGATGCGGGATCCGTTTGCGCTTGAGCAGATCTGAAATAATTTCATTTTTATCAATTGAAGTGGTACCCACGAGCACCGGTTGACCTTTTTCATACGCCTCGGCAATGGATTGGGCAACTGCGGCATACTTGGCGCGCACTGTTTTGTAGACGACATCTGAGTGGTCTTTCCGAATCATCTGGCGATGAGTTGGGATAATCACCACATCCAGGTTATAAATTTTGTGGAATTCCTCAGCTTCGGTCGCGGCTGTTCCGGTCATACCAGCAAGCTTCTCATACATCCGAAAATAATTCTGGAGTGAGACGGTAGCCAATGTTTTTGATTCCTGCTGAATCGGTACATTTTCTTTGGCTTCAATTGCCTGATGCAAGCCTTCAGAAAACCGGCGACCTTCCAAAAGCCTTCCGGTAAATTCATCGACAATAATTACCTGGTTATCCCGCACAATATATTCACGTTCGCGGTGGTACAGCGTGCGTGCTTTCAGTGCGGCTTCAATATGATGTACGGTCTGAAAATCTTTTTCATAGAGGTTCGGAATTCCGAGAATTTTTTCTACTTTGGCTATGCCGTTTTCAGTCAGGTGAGCAGTGCGTAGTTTTTCGTCAATTACAAAATCAGTGTCAGGATTGAGTCGTTCAATCAGCTTGGCAATTTCGAAATATTTTTGGGTAGGTTCATTGTCAGGAGCGGAAATTATGTGTGGCGTCCGGGCTTCATCGATAAGCACCGAGTCTACTTCGTCAACAATCGCATAGTGATACTCACGCTGCACAATCTGGGAACTGTCAGACACCATATTGTCACGCAAATAATCAAACCCAAATTCTGAGTTAATACCGTAGGTAATATCTGCCTGATACGCTTCTTTGCGACTGATCGGGCGCAAATGGGTGAGGCGCCAGTCAGCGCTTTTGGGATCGGAATATTCCGGGTCAAAGAGGAATGACTCATTGTGAATCATTGCCGATACTGGTACGCCTAAGAGATGATAAATTGGCCCCATCCAGCCGGCACCCACCCGGGCCAGATAATCATTGACGGTCACCAGGTGCACCCCGCGGCCAGTCAAAGAGTTTAAATAGAGCGCCAGCGCTGCTGACTGGGTTTTTCCTTCACCGGTTTTCTGTTCCGCCACTTTTCCCTGATGTAAGATAATGCCGGCAAGCATTTGCACGTCAAAATGCGGTTGATTCAGGGTCCGGCGGGTTGCCTCGCGAACTAAGGCAAATGCAGTCGGCAACAGATCATCAAGCGTTTCTCCCTCAGATAGTCGTGTTTTTAACGCAGCGGTTTTACGCGGAAATTCAGTTGGTTTGAGTTTGCGCAAACCCGCTTCCTCGGCATTAATCGCTTCGATGAGCGGTTTAAGTGTGCTCAACTGCTTTTCGTTTGAATCAAGAAATCGTGATAAAAATCCCAGCATAGAGCTTTAATTGTACCATTTTGAACTACTGAACAAAAGCGTGGATGAGTAAAAAAACCCTGAACAGATTGTACTTGTTCAGAGTCAGGGCAGACTATTTTCTGATGGCAATGAGTAAATTTGAATAACTTCTGGCCTTTCTCACATCTTGGAAAAAACTGGATATTTTGTCAAGAAAATTATCAGCTTCGCTTTTATACTTTTGGAAATACAGACGGTTAAAAATCAATATACCTCCAGGAAATAAAAGTTTATAAAGTGAATTTAAAAATTGCTCGGATTCAATAAAGGCAGCGATTTTGTGTCCCCGGTATAAGTCGACAAAAATTAAATCATAGCGGATGGTAGTAACCAGCGCCTGGTTCACAAATTTGGCTGCGTCAGCTATCTGAATATGGAAATGCTCCGACTCGATAAGTCCCAAGTAATCTTTACCCGCCTGGACAATTACCGGATCAATATCAACTGCGGTGATGTTAACTTCCGGATGCAACCTGGTCAAAACCTGCACCATTGATCCTCCGGCTAATCCGAGTAGTAATGCACTCGAAACTGGCTGCGAAGTGAGTTTTAGTTTCTGTAAGCCTACTCGCCACACCCGCTCTAAAAATGCCCCTGATTGCATCAGTCCCCCGGCACTTAAGTAGTAATTGTCGAATGACTGGATCACCTCAATTTTGCCGTTATAGCTGGAATCGTACGTTGCAATTCGTTGTGGAACCAGATAAGAAAGTAGCCGTTGCTTTCTGCTTGACATCATAGTGAAAAACTATAGTATTGTTTCAAATATAATTATACAAATCCATGCCACCAAAAACGAATGGCACTTTGCCTTCTACTGTCGGAGTTATTTATAGTGATGTCCGGCGGGAGTTTTTTCCCACCGAAGCGCAGTACATTACTGAGAAAGATTCGTTAAGCGATGCGACAATAATCGCCCGGTATCTTAAAAAAATGGGCATCCAGGTCGTGCTGCTACCCGGAAATGCAACACTGCCTGAAAAACTTAAGGAGCAACGGCCTGGGGTAGTCCTTAATTTGGTAGGTTCAATTAAAGGTAACGAATACCTCGCCTCAACCATTCCGGCGCTACTTGAACTACTCGAAATTCCCTACATCGGTACCGGCATTTTGGGCGAATCACTTTCGTATAATAAATTTGTCGTCAAAAAACTACTTGAACAAAACGGTGTGCCGGTTCCGCGCTATCAATTATTTAATACACCCCATGATTTACTTGACCCGACCTTGCGGTTTCCGTTAATTGCAAAACTGAACGAAGTACACGGATCTGTGGAAATTTCTCAGGACGCAGTTACTGAAAATGAAAAACAGTTACGCATGCGGCTCAAGTATTTAATTTCCATCTACGATCAACCTGTATTGGTCGAAGAGTTTATTGTTGGCCGCGAAATTATCGGCATCCTACTTGAGGGTTATAATAAAAAAGTTTATTTAGCTGAAAAAGTGTTTCACTTACGAGATGAAAAATATGTACTGGCTACTTTTGAAGGCCAGTGGCTGAAACAGGATGCGGAAACCTTTCGGTATCGCAAATACTCGGATGCATTGCTTAAAGAATACGTGAAGCGCGCTTTTGATATTACCAGAATGACCGATTACGGTAAGTTTGATGTCCGGCTCGATAGTTCTGGCCGGTATTTCTTTCTTGACTGCAACAGCAACCCGGCCTTTGGCCCCAAAGAAATTGAGTGTGCCATGGCCACAATTCTTAATTTGTATGGGGTTTCATTTGGGGAAATTTTAAAACGGTTACTTCTCAATACCTTGCGCGACTTTGAGGGTAAAAAATTGCTGCCGATTATTGGCTGAGCGCTTCCATCACCGGTTTGCCAAAATAAGGCACCAGACTATCCGGCACACGCACCGAGCGGTCTTTTTGCTGAAAATTTTCCATTATGGCAATTGGAACACGAGATGAGGTAATAGCAGTTCCGTTTAATGTATGTACGAACTGGGTTTTCCCGTTTGCACTGCGGAATTTAATCTGTAAACGCCGGGCCTGATAATCAGTCGTATTTGAAGTCGAGGTCACTTCGCCGTAGTCTTTGCGTCCCGGCATCCAGGCTTCCAGGTCAAACTTGCGGGCAGCTTGCGCACCTAAATCTGCTGCACACATTTCCAAAACCCGGAATGGCAGCTCTAAACCCTGATATAATTCTTCTTCGAGTCCGAGTAACTCGAGGTGCATTTTTGCAGAATCTTCGGGTTTACAGTAGACAAACATTTCAACCTTGGTAAACTGGTGTACGCGGTAAAGCCCTTTCGAGTACTTGCCGTAGGCTCCGGCTTCTTTGCGGAAAACATGAGAAATGCCGACGTATTTTAGCGGCAACTGTTTTGATTCCAGAATTTCATCTGCATGGAGTCCGGCTAAGGTCACTTCAGCGGTGGCGATAAGACCTAAATCCTCCCCCTCCACTGTATAAATTTGTGCCTCAGGTCCCTGCGGATTATATCCGGTACCGAGATAATAACGGGATTTCGCCAGATCCGGAGTATTTACTAAGGTAAAACCTTTTTTAGTTAGAAAATCTGTTGCATACCGAATGAGCGCAAGCTCAAACAGTGCCAGATCGCCTTTGGTGTAATAAAACTGCGAGCCGCTCACCTTGGCTCCCCGTTCAAAATCCAACCAGCCGTTTTGTTCTGCCAAAGTTACATGGTCAAGTGGTTCAAAATCAAACTCAGTTTTGCTACCAATAGTTTTAACTACCACATTATCCGCTTCACTTTTTCCTGTTGGAGTTTCCGGCATCACTATATTGGGGATTTGATTTATTAACTGACTTAACTTTTCTTCAATAGTTACAAGTTCCGGCTCAAGTTTTTTCAGTTCTGCTTTTACTGCTTTACCCCGCTCGTGGGTTGTGGGAGAATTCTGGCGGCCTAATTCATTTCGTTCTTTCCGAAGTACTTCTACTTTTTGAATTAAAGCTTTTCGTTGCTGATCCAGTTCAACTAGTTCGTCNNTTACCGCGTTCATGCGTTTCTGGAGAGTTCTGACGGCCTAATTCATTTCGCTCTTTTCGCAGCGTTTCTATTTTCTGAATAAACGATTTTCGCTCTTGATCCAGTTTGACCAATTCGTCAAGATTAAATTTTGAGCCGCGCTTAGCAAGTGAAGATTTTACGAGGTCTAAGTTTTCTAAAATAAATTTACTGTCCATCATACTCACGTTATTATACACCGCTTGCGCGCTATTTCGTAGTTGTGACTACCAGTCCGTTTAAAATTCCACATACCGCAAAATTCATTTTGGGAAATGACAGTTGCCGACCACTTTCCCGAATCAACATCCGCAAGGTTGAAACAGAAGGTAAAGTGCGATCACCGAATAGTGCAGCCCGATGTTTCCACGATCCAAATAGATCGTAGACCGGATAATCCCGGACAAATTCCGGATATTCATCAAGCAGGGTTAACTGTGTTCCATAACTACCAGGCAGCCGGTGAAAGTAATTACCGCCCATTTTTTCCTCAAACTGATAATAACGAGCATTAACCGCCGGGGAATTATAGAGTGTACCTCGGCAGACTGGCGTGCCACATCTACAGGTATCAAACAATACCAGCTCATCCGCTTCCGGTGGATTAAGCGCATACGAAATCGTCAACTCTTCACCTGCAAAAATACGGCGCAGTGCAAAATAAATAATATGTCCGCGAAAGGGAAACATGGCGCAATTGGGTGTACAGGAGTGGTTGACGAGGTGAACTCCTAAAGTCTCAGGGTCTGCCACCACCGAGGCTTTCTCACTCCAGGTTAGATCGTAAAAATCGCCGTCCGTGTCTTCGATGTCATCAGGGTGCACAACCGTGCCTAAATAATCGCCGATGACGGTACCGCCGGTAATTTCATGCTTTACAAATACTCCTTTACCGGTAAGCTTGGTGTCACGAACCAGAATCCAATTTTTGGGCAGTAAAAACATACAGTTTATTATAAACGGAATAAAAGATTTTTGCGGATAATGGGTTTCATTTTTGCCACTGCCCGTTTGCGGTGGTTATATTGTTCCATCTCCACATCAGTTAAATCAATATAGAATTTGTTAATTTCCGGAAAGAAGAGGAGCGACCGGTACGGAAAACCGTGTTCCCGTTTTGGACTGGCAGTAAACGGCACTATTCCCCGCTGAATATTGGTCGTGGTAAATGATTGGCCTGAGGGCAAAACGAGCGCGAGCACCAGTCTAAGTTGGGCCCCCCGTTTCGCAAGCGGAGTAGTACCTAATCGCTTAAGTGTAAAATTAATTAACGTTTCATCATCGTTCTCTGTACTCGGATCAGCCCAGCGGTGAGACTTGACGCCGGGTTCACCGCTAAGCGCATCAATTTCAAATCCGCCGTCATCGGCGAGAGCTGGTAGTCCTGATTTTTGCGCGTAAAATTTAGCTTTGAGAACTGCGTTCTCTTCGAATGTTGCACCAGTTTCCGGTGCTTTGGCAGTAATATGCAAATCTTTTAATCCAATTAGCTCAAGCGGTAGATCGCTTAAAAACAGTTTCAGTTCGCGTAGTTTTCCTGGATTGGAAGTGGCAATCAGAAGTCGTTGCATTATAGATAAGTTGTTATCTTCGTAAGTACTTCATCGAGATATTTTGTAACTTCCATGTTAGTAAATCTTACTATCCGTAATCCCAGTTGTTTTAAAAATACAGTTCTTGCTTGATCGTGTGCCCTAGATTTTTCATAATAATGAGAGTCTCCATCAATTTCTATAACCAGTTTCAATAAAAATCAACAATATAGTCTCCGATTCCATGTTGTCTTCGGAAAACAACACCCAGCTGTTTTGAACGTAACTTAGACCATAATAAACTCTCAGGAAAAGGCATCTCTCGCCGAAGTTTTCTTTTTAGAAATAAGTGACCAACTGAACCTTTAAGGAAGTACTGAGTATTAATTTGATTAATCCCCTTCCTTTGTAAGGAGGGGCGAGGGGAGGTAGTAACTTGTTGGGACATATATAAAGTCTACCTCACCTGACCTCCCCTTATAAAGGGGAGGAATTTAATTTATGTTTAGAATCTCTTGCAGTCTTTGTATTATCTTCTCCTTAGGATACTGCAACATGAGCCAGGCGGCTTTGGGTCCATGGGTTTTTCCAAGCAAGGAGAGATAAATTGCCGCAAATGCCTGTTTCGGGTTGAGATTCAATTCCCTTGCCAGCCCGTAGAGCTGTAACTGTAACTCATCCGGTGTCTTTGTTTGCTCAAGCAAAGGAATTATTTTTCCTAGATAGTTTTTTTGTGCTTCGGAAAGACTCCGGGCTTCTGCCGACACTTCCATACTCATCGTAAATTTAAATTCAGCTGGTGCGTATTTTTCCAGCCAGATCCGGGCATAGGCTACGCGTTCGTTTAATAATGTTTGTTCTTCAGTAGTTAAACTCGCGCCTTTGCTTTCGGAAAATTTATCCGTAAGGATTACACTTGGCTGTTGCAGGAAATTAACAATCTCGCGGAACCGGGGAATAAAAAGCGGTGTGTGAAATGGAGTATTTCCAATTTGTGCCAGTTCAAATGCCCGAGCTAAATTTTCATCACTTTTTTTAATATAAGCCTGCCAAGCCCGGTCATATTCGTCAAATAGATCCGGAATCGCCATGGTGCTAATCGGATTAAAGTCTATGGCCTGATTATAGTCAGTCCGGGTAAACAAGAAACGTAATAAATACGGCGGCAAAATTTCCGCCGCTTCTTTGGCTGACGAGCCAACTCCTTTACTTGACGACATTTTTTTGCCACCGAGCAAAAAGAATTCATAGGCTACCGGATAGGGCACCGGATAGTTAAGCACTCGTTTACAAATCTGCTGAGCCACATCATGCGAACCCCCGGCACTCATGTGGTCTTTACCTGCGCCCTCCACCGTCACCCCAATCATCTGCCACTTGACCGGCCACTCCACCTTCCAAGGTAATTTTCCGGCAAAGTGGTCAGCGTCGCTAAACGGCGAAATTTTTCCGGTGTAACCACAACCCTTGGTCCAGTCAACTACATCAACAATGCACTTAAACGAAACTTGTTCCCCATCCCAGTCAGTTACCCGAGTGGTTGACTCTTTACTGCATTTCGGACACACAACCTGAAACGGATACCACGTATCTGGCAATTTTTTTTCATACATCTCTTCATAAATTTTTCGGATTTCCGCTGCTTGATCAAGGCACAAACGCACGCTGTCATTCATCTTGCCTGCCTTATACATTTCACTCATCCAGATAATTTTTGGCTGGCAGCCGATTTGGTTAAATACTTTCTGAAATTCCAGGGCAAAGAATTCGCCGAAGTTGCGCGCGTTTTCACCCGGAGATGGGACAGTAAATAACGGCTGGCCTAAAAACTTACTCCATTTTTCCTGGTCAAGATACACCGGTAACCCGTCCATCGGATCATGGTCCTCAAATACATAGGTGAATGTGGCAGTCTCTCCGGCTGATTTGAGGGCTTTATATACCAGATCGTGAATCACGACACCCCGCAAGGACCCGACATGAATCCGGCCAGACGGCGTCTTCATATCATCCACCCAGTACGGCTGGTATTTCCCTGAGTCAATTATGGTTTTTGCGATCTTATCTGCCCAAAACATAGTTAATTTTTACTTCAATTGATTACTTTTTATTTCTTAAACTCCGATTATAACTGTATGAACATTTGTTCTTTAAAGAAGATATGAAATGTTGTATTGTTTTATGTCCACCTGGTATTCTACCGCTTACAAGATCTACAGTCCATTGTTCGACTTCCCTAATATCAACTCCCCATGCTTCCATCTCACGTTCTGAACAATAAAACAATAGCCAATCAAGAATCTCGTCTCCAGTTGCCAATGGTTCAAAACTTTGTGAAAATGGCTTACGAATAACGTTAGCGCCAGATTGATAATATATGAACTCATTTCAAAACTCGT
>DQGR01000015.1 GCA_003524845.1 Patescibacteria group bacterium | reverse complement strand
ACGTTTCTTTTGGGTGTCAATGACGAAAAATACGCTGGCGAGGAGGTTATCAACAACGCTTCCTGTACGACAAACTGCATTGCGCCGGTTGCCAAGGTAATGCAGGAGGCTTTTGGCATTAAAAAGGCGATGATGACAACTATCCACGGGGTTACTGCAGAACAAAATCTGGTAGACGGGCCGCCGCCGGGAGGAAAGGCGCAGGATTTGCGAAGGGCAAGAGCTGCCTACGTCAACATTATTCCAACAACAACAGGGGCGGCCATCGCCACAACCGAGGCGATCCCCACTTTGAAAGGTAAATTTGATGGAGTTGCGCTGAGGGTTCCGGTGATAGTGGGTTCAATTTCGGACTGCACTTTTCTGCTTGACAAACCAACGACTGTTGAGGAGGTTAACAAAACTTTGACTGAAGCTTCCGGTAAGATGAAGGGTATTTTGGCAGTTTCCGATGAGCCACTGGTATCAACTGATATTGTCGGTAGAAGCGAATCATCGATCGTCGATTTATCACTTACTCAGGTAGTCGACGGCGACATGGTCAAGGTTTTTGCCTGGTATGATAACGAGTTTGGATACAGTAATAGATTGATTGAACAGGTGATACAAGTGGGTAAATTCACGTCTTCTTGATTCGACACTTTACTAACACGCCAGAATTCTGCGGGTTGATTTAAACTATTGACATGATGTACATACTTTTGTTATCATTTTAATATGAGTAAAGTTATTATCAATGCTACTGATGTGCGCAACGATTTTTTTAAACTGGTTGATCGTGTAGCTAAGACTAAAAACCCGATTTATATCAAGAAAGACAAAGAGGTTCTGGTTAAACTAGAGTCGGTGGGCCGCGAACTTGAAGAGGATTGGGAGGACACGAAAAAGCTACTTAATGAATTGAGAGGTATGTGGATTGACAAGACTGAGGAAGAACTGGTCGGCAGGTTTCGTGAAGCTGACGAAAAGGCCACGCGTAAAATTAGGGCAAGGAAGTGGTAGGTGCAAAAGGTAGTTCTGGATGCAGATGTAATTATTGACTACACCAGAAATGCGGATTTTTTCCTTGAGATTCTTCTTGAAAAAGCTAATCAGCATGAAATAAAACTTTTTACTCCATCTGTAGTTATTTCCGAACTGATGGCAGGTCGAGAAACACGCAAAGCAGAAAAGCTAGAAAAACTTAGGCGGTTTTTTAAAAAGGTCGAATTTGTTCCTTTAACGTATTATTTAGCTGAGCAGACAGGTTTTTTGCTTCGAGATCAGCGCAATTTGAAATTGGCAGATGCTATTGTGGCGGCTACCTGTTTATTTCTTGGTGCCAAGCTGGCGACGAGAAACAAACAGGATTTTGCAAGTATTGACGGGTTAAGATTTTTCAAGAGATGACGAAAATAAGCTTGAGAGATGATTTGCCGTTTTTGAGTGTTTCGCTCTAATCCAAGTTGGCAAAGCCATTTCTTCTTGAATTAACTCCAAATTCCTGTTATACCTCAGTCAATAACAATTTTGAATTTTAAATAATCTTACGAAGTTTTGCTTCGCAAAAGTGAAATTTTTAATCAATATTAAATTTTCTAAATTTGAAACATTAAGAATTCATTTAAAATTGAAAAATAAGAATTGAAAATTATAAACTGCCCATGGATCTTTCAAGAATTTATCCCAAAAGACAAGTAAATGTCCACAAAGGCCAATTCGGGACGGTTTTGGTTGTTTGCGGATCAAAACTTTATTCGGGTTCTGCCGCTTTGGCCGCAGTCGGAGCAGTTCGCGCAGGCGCGGATTTGGCAGTTGTCACGGCTGTCGAAAGGGCGGCAAACATTGCCGCAAATACCTTACCCGATTTAATTACTTACCCCCTTGGCGGCAGTTACTTAACATCAAGACACATTAGTGAAATTTTAAAAATTGCCAAGTTAAGAAAAGTAAACAGCATGGTTATCGGATGCGGATTAGGAAATCAAAGGCCGACCATGGCTGCAGTTAAAAAACTGATACAGAAAATTACAGTGCCATCGGTAATTGATGCAGATGGGTTGACCGCAATATCAAATGGCGATATTAAGCTTAATGACCGTCCGGCCGTTTTAACCCCACATTTGGGTGAACTTGCCAAACTTTTGAGTCGAGTTTCTATCGATGACAATATGGAAGCAAGGCTTGTTGCTTCCAAACAAGCGGCTTATAAATACAAGGCCGTTGTGCTTTTGAAAGGGTCGGTTGACATTATAACCAACGGCGTAAGCACGATTACCAACAACACCGGCACGTCTTTTATGACAAAGGGCGGAACGGGCGATATTTTGGCAGGAATTCTAGGTGCAATTTTGGCAAGAGGAGTTGATTATATGCAGGCTGCCCATGCGGCCGCTTATATTAACGGTAAAGCGGGAGAGTTGGCATCGGAAAAAATGGGCGAAAGCCTTGCCGCAAGCGATTTATTTAAGTTTATCCCTAAAGTAATAAATTCAGGGAATGAAGATAGTGGGATACTAGGATAGTAGAAGGATTTTTATCGGGTAACTTGAACTGAAGACGTTATTGAAGGATGGCAGTTTGGTGTTATTGAGAAGCAGGGGTGGCTTCGTTTGGAGAGGGTCCACCGGATGGCGGGGGGCTTTCTAACGTAGTTTCGTTGAAAAGCTCGATTTCGGCGATTTCTGTGACTGTTATCATATTGGCTTGGCGATTGTAAATCCCGGTTATTAATACTAATTTGTTTTGGTATTTGAAAAGATCCATGTCTGTAGGGATTTCCAGAAGTACATTTTCTCCGTTTTTGAGACCTAGCACATATTTGGTTTGAGTGCCAGTCTTTGCGACTTTTAGGGTTCCGCTTCTGGAATATGGAATCGGTGCAGCCGGTGTTGGTGAAGGTTTGACATTTGGGGTCGGAGTTGGGGTGGCTTTTTGCATAAACGGGAGTACAACTGAGCCTCTGCCGATCTGGAAGGCGGCAAAGACAAGAACCGGCAGGGCAATTAAGGGTATTGAAAGTTTGATGGCAAAAGTGGTGGTTTGGTGCTTGCGGATTTGGTCTAACCAGTAGAGTATCTTTTTAAGAGGATTGGTGATAGTTACCGAAACTAGTGGTTTTTCAAATTCGGGATTGATTTTGACTTGGCCCGGCCCGGTCGTAGTTGTTTTGGCTGTGATGTCCTCCACTTTGATAAAGCGTCCATGTGTGTCTCTCTGGGGCATAAATTCATATTAACATGTTGACAGGTAACGAGTTGATGGGCCTACTCTACTTTTCTGATTGGTGGATTTTTAAGGATTTATTGAAAATGCAATACAGGTCGTTTTTGCGCCTTTGAAATTATTAAATGATTAGTTGGTAAAAGAAGAATGAAATTGTTTAAGGCT
>DQGR01000026.1 GCA_003524845.1 Patescibacteria group bacterium | reverse complement strand
TTGTCTGAAGTTTAGGTACAGGTATGCTTTTGATTTGAACTTGCATTTTTTTATTTTCCCCTTATAATTCACTCAATTTTATTTGATTATATGGTTACGCAAGAAGAATGGCAAAGAATAAGTAAACTAATTAGTTCAGGACTGTCTGTTCCACGTGTAGCTGATATGGTTGGAAGAAGTGCTCCAACTATTTATCGTCTTATTGCTTTGAATGGACCAAAAAATAAAGTTGAGACCAGGAATTCGAAAACCTCTAAAAAACTTATTAAATTTGAAAAATATTTGAAAGAAAGGGTTAAAAACGGAGTTATGAATAGAAAAAAATTGCATGCCGAAATAGTAGGTTTGGGTTATAAAGGTTCATACTCTTCGCTTATTAGATATCTTAGCATAGATAAAATGAAGCTAAGTAAACACATCCCTGCGATGAGGTTTGAAACCATGCCTGGGGAACAAGCGCAAGTCGATTGGGGTTCGTTCGGAAAAGTAATTATCAAAGGTAGGAAAGAGAGATTATATAGTTTTGTGTATGTTTTGGGATATAGCCGGATGATGTTTGTCGAATTTACAGTAAAACAAAATTTGCAGACCTTTGAACAATGCCATATACATGCTTTTGAAGTTTTAGGAATTCCCAAAACTATAGTTTACGATAATATTAAAACCGTTGTTTTAGATAGGAAAAAGATTGCCAGCGGTGAGCTAAAATTCCAATATAATCCTGCATTTTTGGATTTCAGTCGTTACTACGGGTTTTCAATAAAATTGTGTGCTCCATACTGGCCAAGAAGTAAAGGGAAAGTAGAAGCAGGAGTGAAATATATAAAAAATAATTTTATGGAGATAAATATAAAAAAAGGTTTTATTTCTCTGAAAGACTTAAACGAAAAGGTAAAGCTTTGGTTAACAAAAACAGCTCATAGTCGGATACACGGCACTACTAAAGAAAAACCTAATATGCTTTGGCCGTATGAAAAACCTTTTCTTCGGTCTATATCAGATTTTCCAACCTACTCAGTTTCTCCCTACCTTGTTAGAAACAGCACAAAGGACTGTATGATTCAGTACAAGTCTAATTTTTATTCTGTCCCCTCAAAGTTTACTAGAAAAAAACTTTATGTAAAAGAAATTAACGAAAGTGGGGTGTCAAATATTGAAATATATTTTGAGGGAGAAGTTATAGCTGTTCATAATGTTGATACAGGAAAAGGAAAACTAGTGATTAACGATGACCACCATCCTTTTTCGAAGAAAAATAGAACTGTAAGAAGTAACATTAAGAAAAGTACTATTTTATCGAAGAATAGAGTGGACTATTCAAGACCTTTAAGCTATTATTCAAACCTAAATAATTAAAATTACATGGGAAAGCAAAAAGTTAATATCTACAATTTATCTCAGTTACATAGCCAATCGCAGAGAATAGAATATGGTCTTTCCACCTTAGGTTTAAATGGTATGCTTGCTTTTTATAATAAAATAGCAAAGCGAGCGATTTCTGATAGATACACTCCTCATGATTTTTTAGAAGACCTATTGGAGAAAGAATTTGTATTGAAAGAGGAGAACCGTCTGCAAAGGAGCATTATGCTTGCTCGTTTTCCTTGGATTAAAATTCTTAAAGAATTTGATTTTTCATTTCAAAAAGATCTTGACGAAAAGCTGATTTATGAACTTGCGTCTTGCAGATTCATAGAAGAGGCACATAATATTGTCTTTTTTGGTCCAGCAGGGGTCGGTAAGACCCATTTATCTATATCACTTGGTATGGAAGCAATAAGCAAAGGATATGAAGTACGCTTTTTTACTTTGTCTCAATTGATTGACCAAGTAGAAAAAGCCGAGGAGAGGACAAGAACCAATATTTTATTAGGTTCTCTTCTGAGACAAAAACTTCTGATACTGGATGAAATGGATTTATATGATGTCAGCCAGTCGGTTAGTAATTTTTTATTCAAATTACTTTATCAAAGACATCTAAAAGGCTCAGTAATCTTTACCTCAAACCGGTCTTTTGATGAATGGGAAAAGATTTTTGGTAGTCGAGTCAGAGCTTCAGCTATTATTGACAGAATAAATGAAAACTGTACGAGAATTATCATTAATGGGGACTCGTACAGAGTTAAAGACAGAATTCGAAAAGTATAAAGACTCACAATTCTATCCTTGTCATCGACTTCTTATCTTTCTATAATTAATTCCCTATGGCACAACCGGTAGTTTTGGATTTGGAAACCCAACATACGTTTCGCGAGGTTGGAAATGACTTACGCAAACTCAAAATTTCATTAGCGGGTTTGTATGATTATGCATCCGACCAATATTTATCATTTACCGAAGCCGAACTCTCAAAACTGTTTCCCTATCTGGAAAACTCGTCAGTGATAATTGGATTTAATATTGTCGATTTCGATTTACCGGTGCTAGCTCCCTATTATGTGGGGCAAACCTCAAAGTTTGTCACAAACGATTTACTCAATCACGTACAAAAATCCTTAGGTTTTCGTATCAGTCTCGATGATTTAGCTAAAGAAACTTTGGGAACCAAGAAAAATGGCCACGGACTTCTGGCCATCGAATATTTTCGCAGCGGAAATATGGATCGGTTGCGTGAATACTGCCTTTCAGATGTAAAAATTACCCGCGAATTATACGAATATGGCAAAACGCATGGCCAGGTCTTTTATAAAAGCGCATCCGGCAGGACTCCAATCGCAATTTCCTGGGGGCTGACGAAATCTGCTTCGGGCAGTTCAGTGAATCTAACGCTTCCGTGGTAGAATACAGTGTTCATATGGGACAGAAAAAAAATACTTCCGAGTTGTATGTCAAAAATCTCCGGGTAGCAATTGCAGAAAAAGAAATCGTTCACGGAATCGATTTGACCATAAAGCAGGGAGAACTGCATGTAGTTATGGGGCCTAATGGCAGTGGTAAGTCAACACTGACTTCAGCATTGATGGGACATCCTGCCTACACGGTTACCGCTGACCGGATTTCATTGGGAAGCAAAAACTTACTGGAACTGGCACCGCATGCCCGGGCCCAGGCAGGACTGTTGCTGGCTTTTCAAAATCCGCTCGCAGTACCAGGAGTGACGGTCAGCAGTTTTCTCCATACGGCCTACAAAGAACTGCATCCGCAAAAAAACAGTACTGCTTTGGATTTTCGGAAACAACTGCTGGTACATGCCGTGACTTTAAAACTTGAAGCGACATATTTACGCAGGTCACTTAACGATGGTTTCTCAGGCGGCGAGAAAAAGAAACTCGAGATGTTGCAACTTCTCGTTCTGGAACCCAAATTTGTGATCCTGGACGAAATTGATACCGGGCTTGATGTGGATGCGCTGCGGCTCGTATCTGAGGGCGTTAAAAGTCTGCAAAAGGCCGGATGCGGTATTTTACTGATTACGCATTACCAGCGAATTCTAAATTACCTGCAGCCTGATTTTGTGCATATTCTGACGCACGGTCAAATCATCCGTCAGGGAGGAATGGAGCTGGTGAAATTGATTGAAGAGAAAGGCTATGCAGCAGTTTGCCCGAACTTTTAACTTTATGAACCATAATCCGCAACCATCGATTCAAAACAAAAAAGATCCGGGCTTTAGTGGGCTAAACCCGTATCAATTCGGATTTAAAAAGCCGGAAAATTACGTCTTTAAGTCAAAAAAAGGCTTAGACAAGAGTACTGTTGAAGAAATCTCGTTTCATAAAAGCGAGCCAATGTGGATGCGTGAGTTTCGGCTCAAGGCCTACCAGATTTTTGTTAACAAAACCATGCCAATGTGGGGAGGAGACTTAAGCGGAATAGATTTTTCCAATATTTTTTACTACATTAAGCCGACAGCCCAAAAGGCCAATTCGTGGGCAGATTTGCCTCCGGAAATAATGGATACCTATGATCGAATTGGAATTCCGGAAGCTGAAAAAAAATATCTGGCCGGAGTGTCTGCCCAGTATGAAAGTGAGGTAGTCTACAAAAGTATTAAGGAATCATTACAAAAACAGGGAGTGGTGTTTCTGGATATGGACTCGGGATTGCGCGAGTATCCGGAATTGGTCAAAGAGTATTTCGGAACTATAATTCCTGCAGCTGACAATAAGTTTGCAGCACTTAATAGCGCGGTCTGGTCAGGCGGATCATTTATTTATGTTCCCAAAGGCGTTAAGGTCGAATTACCCTTACAGGCTTATTTTCGCATCAATGCTGCCAACATGGGGCAATTTGAGCGGACCCTGATTATTGCTGACGAAGATAGCTATGTGCATTACGTCGAGGGCTGTACCGCGCCAATTTACTCAACTGATTCACTGCACTCGGCAGTGGTTGAAATTATTGTCAAAAAGGGCGCGCGGGTGCGTTACACCACAATTCAAAACTGGTCGACCAATGTCTACAATCTGGTGACCAAACGGATGCGAGTAAGTGAAGAAGGGGTAGGCGAATGGGTGGATGGAAACCTGGGGTCAAAACTGACCATGAAGTATCCTTCGGTGTACCTGGTCGGCAGAAAAGCCCGCGGCGAAATTTTATCAATTGCCTATGCCGGCAAGGGTCAGCATCAGGATGCGGGCGGTAAAGCGATTCACCTGGCTTCGGAAACTTCGTCAAAAATTACCTCCAAATCAATTTCCAAGGGCGGCGGCAGGACTTCATATCGGGGTCTGTTGCATGTCATCCCATCCGCTAAAAATGTCAAGTCAAAAGTAGTCTGCGATGCGCTGCTTCTGGATCGGGAATCACGCTCAGACACGTACCCCACGATGAGGATTCAAAGCCAGGATGTGCAGATAGAACATGAGGCTACTGTTTCCAAAATTGGCGATGAGCAACTTTTTTACTTACAAAGCCGAGGCCTCACCAAAGAGTTGGCTGAAGCGATGATTGTCAACGGGTTTATTGAGCCGATTGCCAGGGAGTTGCCGCTTGAATATGCGGTGGAAATGAACCGGTTGATTCAACTACAGATGGAAGGATCGGTTGGTTGACTTCCGTACAAATTTAATTTTTGCATGAAGACAGCCAATGAAAAACAGAGAATTATTGTCCGAAAACTTACCAGTCATAGCAAGGCGGAAACTTTTACAGTTAAACAGGACGAAAAATTGACGCTGGTTTTAATTGCCGTTTCAGGAATTGCTTATTCACTTACAGTAGAGCTGGTGGGAAAAAAAGCCGAGGCACGGATTCTCGGTATTCTGATTGGTAGAAAACAGGCTGAAATTACCCTGCACACAAAGCAAATCCACACAGCTGCGGAAACCATGAGCGACTTACATATTAAAAGTGTGTTATTTGATCGGGCAATACTTGCCTATGCAGGGTCGATTCGTATAGAAAAAGCGGCCCAACAAAGCAACGCGTATCAGCGCAATGACAATTTGTTATTGTCCGGTGAAGCCAAAGCCGAGAGTAAACCGGCGCTCGAAATACTGGCTAACGAAGTTCGTTGCACGCACGGCGCCACTTTGGGAAAAATTGATCCTGAGGAATTGTTTTATCTTGAAAGTCGGGGTTTGAATCAAGCAAAAGCCCAAAAAATAATTATTGAAGGGTATTTCTTAAGTCTTTTGGAAAAAATCCCTGATGAGACAGTCAAAAAACAGCTGGTAAAAACATTAGGCGTGATCCTATAATGCAAATATATCGGCATATAAGGCATAATAGCACTGTATTTCTGTGTGTTTTGACGCATACACTATCCAACACATATGTTTAACCCTCAACGCATTAAAGCAGACTTTCCGATATTTAAAAATCTTCCGCAGCTGATTTATCTTGATTCAGCGGCTTCTTCGTTTAAGCCTCAACTGGTTTTAGACAAACTAAACGAATATTATACGAATTATCCAGTGAATATATCCCGGGGAATCTATAAATTATCCGAAAAAGCAACGCAAGAGTATGAAGGGGCGAGAAAAAAAGTTGCTCAGTTTATCAATGCTGAAACAAGCGAAGAAATAATATTTACCAGAAATACGACCGAGTCGATTAACCTCGTTATGTATGCTTGGGGAATGCCGAATATTAAAAAAGGGGACGAAATTGTGATAACCATTATGGAACACCACGCCAATTTTGTCACCTGGCAACAGTTGTGTAAATTTACTGGAGCGAGGCTTAAAATTGCAAAATTGCGCAAAGATTATACCCTGGATACCGATGATTTATTGAGTAAAATTACACCCCTGACTAAATTAGTAGCCTTTACGCATGTTTCCAATGTCTTAGGAACGATCAATCCGGTTGCTGCGCTTATTAAGCAAATTAAAGCCAGGAATCCTCACTGTCTTATATTAGTAGATGGGGCTCAGGCAATCCCACATTTACCAGTTGATATCGCGGAATTAGGCTGTGATTTCTACGTTTTTTCCAGCCATAAAATGCTGGGGCCGACCGGAACCGGCGTGTTGTGGGGTAGATATGAATTACTTGACCAATTAAAACCATTCCAGTACGGCGGGGAAATGATCCAGGCAGTATACCGAGATCGGACCGAATTTCAGCCGCCCCCCCATAAATTTGAAGCAGGTACACCTGACATTGCTGGCGTAATTGGACTTGGGGCGGCTGTTGATTACTTAAACCAGTTAGGTATGCAGGCAGTACGAATGCATGAACAGGAGATGGTGGCGTACGGTTCAGAACAGTTAGCTCAAGTAAAAGGCTTGCACATCATCGGGCCAACTGATCCGAAAATTCGCGGCGGAGTTCTCACTTTTACTATTGATAAAATCCACGCGCACGATATTGCGCAAGTTTTAGACTCGAACAACATTTGTATCCGCTCTGGTCATCACTGCGCCATGCCATTACATATTGAGTTAGGTTTGGTGGCGACTGCCCGGGCATCAGTGCACGTATTTACATCGAAAAGTGATATTGATGCTTTAATGGCAGGATTAATGAAAGTTAAAAAGCTGTTTTCTTAAATTTATGGATGATCTGTGCCGGGAAAATATTCTAGATCATTTCAAACATCCGCGAAATTTCGGGAAACTGAATAAAAAAAACATTCAGGCGAGTGACAACTTAGTTTCGTGCGGTGACGAGCTTACTCTTGAGTTATTGATAAAAAATGATCGCGTTTCAGAAGTAAATTTTTATGGACAAGGATGTGCAATTAGTGTGTCAGCTGCCTCAATGCTTACCGAAACCATCAAGGCCAAGAAAATTTCCGACTTGCAAAGGCTAAACAAGGATGATATTTTAAAATTACTGGGAATATCGTTGACACCCACCAGGTTAAAATGCGCATTATTAAGTCTCGAAATTTTGCATAAGGCGCTCCAGAATTATGGCATACAAAGTCACGGTTGATCGAAATTTGTGTATAGGTGCCGGGTCTTGTGTCGCGGTAGCGCCACTGGCGTTTGCACTTGATAACGAGGCCAAAGCAATTGTATTGCCAACAGCCGGTCAGACCGATGACAATACACTGCTTGAATCTGCAAAAGCTTGCCCGGTGGCAGCTATTATTGTCACCGATGACACCGGTAAACAAGTTTTCCCATGACCTTTCATTACGGTTGAATTCCCGAATTCACAATCTTAGGCAGTGTCCTTCGTGCAATGAAACCATCTTTGGTATGCCGGGTGGCCGAGATGCAGTTTGCAAAAACTGCGGCTACAAAGATCCGTGTTGTTATGATTAACAAAACTATTCTGGATTTTTAAAACCTTCGAAAATATGATATGGTAATGATTGTTTTGGATTGGTAAGGTTACTTAATCTTATTTATGGACATCAATATTAAAGTCGGGGGGGAAGCGGGATTTGGGATCATGGCTTCGGGACTGTTGTTAATTCGCACTTTTTCCCGTGGTGGACTCCGGGCAATTACCACCAATGATTATCCTTCACTTATCCGTGGTGGACACAATGTGATTCTAGTGCGTGTGGCCGACCATGAAATTTTTGCAACAGACAACCACGTTGACCTGCTCATTGCCTTAAACCGGGAGACAGTCGACTTGCATAAAGATGAAGTTTCGAAAGGTGCGGCAATTCTTTTTGATGGCGAGAGTTTTCAAGTGCAACCTGGTGATTTTACAAAACCGGTTAACCTATTCCCGGTGCCACTCATGAAACTGGCTAAAGAACACGGTGGAGATGTACTGATGCGCAATACCGTGGCACTCGGGGCAACACTCGCATTGGTAGATTTCGATATTAAATATCTTGAATCGGTGGTCAAAGACCAGTTTGGCCGCAAAGGTGATGAAGTGGTGCAGAAAAATAACCAACTGGCTCAATCCGGTTTCGATTACATTAAGAAAAACTTCCCGCAAGGATTTAATAAAAAATTTACAGTTTCTGCCGCGCAAACAAAGAAGCAAATGGTACTGACTTGCAGCGAAGCGCTTGGGCTTGGTGCAATTGCGGCTGGCATGAAATTTTTTGCAGCCTACCCAATGACCCCAATTAACGGCCTGTTGTATTACCTGGCAGGGGTAGCCGAAAAGACCGGCTTTGTGTATAAGCAGCCCGAAGATGAAATTGCTGCGATTAATATGGCAATCGGTGCCTCATTTGCCGGAGTGCGGTCCATGGTAGCAACATCCGGCGGCGGATTTTCACTGATGGTTGAGGGCACTTCGCTTGCTGGCATGCTTGAGCAGCCGGTCGTTATCATCTTTGGCCAACGCCCGGGTCCAGCTACGGGTTTACCAACCTGGACGACGCAAAGTGATTTGCATTTTGTGTTGAATGCCGGCCAGGGGGAGTTTCCGCGTCTGGTACTGGCTCCCGGTGATGTCGAAGAAGCATTTGATTTAACTGCCGAAGCCTTTAATCTGGCGGAAAAATACCAGACTCCGACATTTGTCCTGGTTGATAAGTATTTATGCGAGTCATATTTCAGTGTTGATCTGGCGACACTGGCCGAAAAAAAGGTGAGTATTGAACGGGGAAAACTAGTGAGCGAAGCAGAACAGATTAAAGAAGTTGAATTCCCCCGGTACCAGCTTACCGATGATGGAATTTCTCCGCGACCAATTCCGGGTAGAAAAGGTGGTGTTTTTCGTGCAAATTCTGATGAGCATGATAAATGGGGTTATTCGATTGAAGACGGACCATTGACCAAGAAAATGATTGAAAAGCGGATGAAGAAAATGGCCATGGTTGAGCAGGAAGTTCCGGCGCCGACACTCTTTGGTGTGAAAGATGCACAACATACACTGGTTGGTTGGGGGTCGACCAAAGGTCCAGTTTTAGAAGTGATGCGGCAACTGACTGAGCAAGGCCAGGGAGAACTGGTAAATTATTTACATCTGAATTGGATAAATCCATTTCCGAGTATACATGTTCGCGAACTTTTGAGTGATGCAAAACACATAATCGATATTGAAGGTAATCACAATAGCCAGATGATAGACTGGATTCAAGTAAAAACCGGCATCAAAATTACCGACCGCATTAATAAGTACGACGGCCGGCCATTTTTTCCGTCAGAGATTATTGAAGCAATTAAAAAGTATAGTTAAGCATGTCATTACTGCGAAAGCAGGAATCTATATAAATCACTGGATTCCCGCCTGCGCGGGAATGACAGAAAAAACGTATGTCGACAATTGCTGATTTTAAAACTGCGTTTATGCCAAACTGGTGTCCGGGTTGCGGAGATTTTGGCATTTGGGGCGCACTTAAAAATGCTCTGCTTGAAAAAGGCTGGGGACCAGCTGATTTTTGCACGGTTTATGGGATCGGCTGTCACGGACACATGGTAAATTTTCTCAAATCCTACGCCATTGAAACACTCCACGGCCGGCCGATTGCGGTAGCCCAGGGAATTCGCCTCGCCAACCATAAACTGCCGGTAATAATTGTTGCCGGTGATGGCGATACGTTTGGTGAAGGGACCAATCATCTGGTACACATTGCCCGCCGCAATGTCCAGGCCACCATGATTGTGCATGACAATCAGGTCTATGGTCTGACTACTGGTCAGACTGCACCCACGGCGCAAAAAGGCTTTAAAACCAAATCCACGCCCGCCGGAGTTTTGGAAGAAGCGATTAATCCGGTCGCCATAGCTCTCGCTGCTGGAGCCACTTTTGTTGCGCGCGGCTTTGCCGGCGACATTCCCGGACTTGCTAAACTCATAGTGCAAGGTTTTAACCATCCGGGTTTTGCATTTATCGATGTACTGCAACCGTGCGTGACTTTCAATCACGTTAACACCTATCAATGGTACCGCGAACACATTTATCCATTAGATAGTTCGCATGACGTGACCAGTCGCGCCAAAGCATTTGAAAAAGCGCTTGAATGGGGACCCAAAGTCCCGACCGGCGTTTTCTATAAAATAGAAAAACCTACCTATGAAGCGCAGACGCCGCAATTAAATGAAGTGCCACTGGTTGAGCAAGATTTGCCACCGAAAAATCTTCAGACGCTGATGGAAAAGTTCGTTTAAACTTCTCTTCCGGTAAATTTCAGATGAAGTAGAATTAATGGTTGACAAGTTAGCACTTAATATGATAGATTGCTAAAAAGTATGGCAGATGTACTAGATTTAAAAGAACAGTTACCCATAATTCCGATTCGCGACGGAGTTGTATTTCCTGGAACTGAAGTAGTCCTCACTTTTGGCCGGCAGCGATCGGTTGCCGCAATTGAAGCTGCAAATTCCTACAATCGGCACGTGGTCCTCGTCATGCAAAAAACCCCCAATAATAATAACCCCAAGCCAACTGATTTATTTGAAATTGGCACTAAAGCCGTAATTGAACGCATGTTTAAAAATGAAGGCGAAATCAATGCGCTGGTTCGGGGCATCAGCCGTGTCCGCATCGATGCGTACGGAAACACCGAGCCTTATTTTTTGGGAAATGTCTCGGAGATTCCAGATATTCTGGAGAACGAAGATCAGGTCAAAGCCTTGAGTAATCACCTGTTAACTGAGCTCAGAAAAGCCGTCAATATCGGTAAATCCATCGACTTCCTCATTTTCATGAATATCATGTCATCGCCGCCGGCCGGAGATTTGGCTAACCAGGTTGCTAATATTCTGGAAATTAAACCGTATGACAAACAGGGGTTATTGGAAATGAGTAAAGTACAGGAGCGACTCGAACGCGTCAACACCCTGCTTTCAAATGAAGTAAAGGTACTCGAACTCGAACGGAAAATTTCATCGAAAACCCAGGAACGGTTTGATAAAAATATTCGTGAATCGGTTTTGCGGGAACGTTTAAAAACTATCGAACAGGAACTCGGGCAGGAAGAGGATAAGGAATTTGCCCAACTGGCTAAAAAAATCAGCGAAGCCAAAATGCCGGTCGACGTTGAAGAGAAGGCAAGTAAGGAATTAAAGCGCCTGTCGCAAATGTCTTCCTACAATCCGGAAGCTTCATATTTACGTACGTATCTTGATTGGTTAATTGAGTTGCCCTGGAGTAAAGCGAGTAAAACCGCAGTCGATATTGCTGCAGCTGAAAAAATTCTGGACACTGACCATTACGGCTTGAAAAAAGTCAAAGAGCGGATTCTCGAATACCTGGCGGTCATGAAGTTAAAGACCGATAAAGCAGAAATCGCAAACGAAAAAGCCGAAAAAGAGACAGATAAGAAGACTGAAACCGAGTCTGCGACCAAACGAGCATCATTACCAACAATTCTTTGCTTCGTGGGTCCGCCGGGTGTAGGTAAAACGTCTCTGGGTAAATCAATAGCCAAAGCCCTGGGACGCAAGTTTGTGAAAATTTCCCTGGGTGGGGTGCGGGATGAAGCGGAAATCCGCGGCCATAGGCGTACTTATGTCGGCGCTCTTCCGGGCAGAATTATTCAAGCGATTAAGCAGGCGGAAACCAACAATCCGGTATTTATGATGGATGAGGTTGATAAAATTGGCGCTGATTTTCGTGGCGACCCATCTGCGGCGCTACTTGAGGCGCTTGACCCGGAACAAAACCACGCCTTTTCCGATCACTACCTCGAGGTGTCGTTTGATTTGTCGCATGTCTTTTTTATTACTACCTGTAATGTGCTGGATACGATTCCACCGGCCTTGAGAGATAGACTGGAAATTATCCATTTCCCCGGTTACACGGAAGATGAGAAGTTTCATATCGCCCGTGGATTTATTACTAACAAACAAATGGAAAATAACGGTTTGGCAAACGAGCAAGCCCGCCTGACTGACGATGCGATTAAAAACATCATTCGTCGCTACACGCGGGAAGCCGGAGTCAGAAGTCTGGAACGGGAAATTTCCGCGGTGTTTCGTAAAATTGCCAAAAAAGTGGTTGAGGGTAAAAAGGATCGGTTTGTGGTTGCCGCTAAGGATTTGCAAAAGTATCTGGGCCCGGCAAAATTCACCTCTTCCCTGATTGAGAAAAAAGATGAGACTGGTATGTCGACCGGACTTGCCTGGACAGAAGCAGGTGGCGACATATTATTTATCGAAGTGGCCCTGGTTCCGGGCAAAGGTCAACTGATTCTGACTGGACACCTGGGTGAAGTCATGAAAGAATCCTGTCAGGCAGCGCTTTCCTATGTACGTAGTCACTGGCAGGTCTTCTCGCTTCCAGAAAAATTCTTTCAGAAGATTGATGTACATGTTCATGTGCCAGAAGGTGCCGTACCCAAGGATGGGCCGAGTGCTGGAACCGCAATCACGACTGCGTTGGTTTCGGCGCTCACCAGAATTCCGGTCAAACGGTTTGTCGGTATGACCGGAGAAGTCACTTTGCGGGGACGGGTTCTGGAAATTGGCGGGGTCAAGGAAAAAGTCATTGCCGCGCATCGGGCCCGGTTAAAGACCATTATCCTGCCGAAAAACAACAAAAAAGACCTGGAGGATATTCCGAAGTACGTTCTTGACGACCTGGAGTTTATATTTGTCGATGATGTTGGCGAGGTGTTAAAAATAGCGCTTGCGCGACCTCTGCCGCAGATCAAACCACTCCGAACACTGCGTCCAGTCACTCCACCGCTGCAGGCGTAAACCGTCACCCCAGTACCAGAAAGCCCCCACTTTAAGTGTAGTGATGCATGAAAGTTTTTTCTAGGGTATTTTGGCTGGGGAGTCTTCATTGACTCATAAAAGCGTAGGTGAGTTTGGAAATTTCCGCAATCACTGTTTCGGCCCGTGTTTCATCGGAAATGTCATTACTCATGACTCCCAAATAGTAGGGATGGTTGGCAAGCGCAAAAATGCCGACATCATGAATATTACCGACTTCGGTGCCAATTTTGTGGTAGACAACGACTTCTTCGGGGAGTTGTGCCGGCAACCGGTTTTCAAAATCGCTGTCATCCATAAATCCGACCATTTCCAACGTGCGGGCTTGATTTGCAATCTGGTTTTTGTACATTTTGGTCATGAGCATAGCTATATCTTTGTTTGACGTTTTATTTTCTAACATATCGGTTTGCGTCAGTCCCCAGTTTTCCACCAGTTCCTGTATCCGCTTGAGCCCGACAATTTTTGATAACACAAAAGCCGCCGTATTGTCGCTTTTTTCGATCATCAGTTGCGCCAGAGTTTTGAGTGAATACACTTTGCCTATACCGTCGTAGCGCAGGCTGCCGGTGCCATAATCCTGAATATCGTTCTGTTGCAGAGTAATACGTTCATCGAGGTCGAGTGCTCCGCGCTCAGCTTCAAAATAGATTGCGGCAAGAATTGGTATCTTATTGACTGAAGCGGCGGTAAAAATGCCGGTTTCGTTGATGCCGTAGCCCTGGTTGCTCGTCAGGTCGTAGAGGTAGACAGAGTACGAACCGTTTTCTTTGACAAGTAAATTTCTTATCTGTACGATAAGTTGGGACGGGTTTTTGAGTTGCGGGGACGAGGTAGCTGAGACGGGTTTATTCTGGAATTTTTTTTCAATAGTTTCTGCAAGTGGCGAAATAATCCGGGTTGCCTGGTTGCGAAATACGCGTCCGGCAAGCCAGATCACCAGAATTACCGTCAGCCCGAGGATAATAAGCGTCGGAAACGGTCGCCGGCGGTTGAAACTGAAATTTCGGTTATTCATGTGCGTTTATTCTGCTGATTTGAGCGTACCTTGTCAACTTGACGCGAGTTTTAATTATGAACCGACTTGACAAATATGAATACACTATCGCGATTATTTCCTCACTAATCATAGCTGTTTTGACTTCGTGGTATCTATTTTGGCGCCAGGGTTTCTTTGACCTACTAATCTTCAATAAGATGGCTGCACTCGTTACCATACTGTTGGTTGGTATTGTGTTGTTAATTGGACCGCTGTCGCGCATCTACGCTACTTATTCGGTGTTATTGAAATACCGTAAGGGTTGGGGACGGTTGGCGTTTTTATTTGGCCTCACACACGCAATTCTTTCCTACTTTTTTCTGTTTCCCCGTGACCGGTTTACGCTTACCAATGTTCCGTTTCTATTTGGATTATTGAGTGTTTGTGTTCTAGCCGTCCTATTTCTATTTTCATTTGAGAAATTGATTCAACTGCTTGACCGCCGGCTGTGGTGGCATTTGCAAAATATCGGGGTCAGGCTTATTGGTGTATTTGGAGTTATTCATTTCATACTCTTAAAGTACAAGGGTTGGTTTTCCTGGTTGCAGCAAAACGAAACCCAGGAACTTGCACGAGCGCATTTGCCGCCTGCAAGCCTGTTACTTTTTGTATTCGTTGTTTTTGTACTGGTAGTGCGGCTCTATGATCAGCTGGACCGTGCCCGGACACGCCTCTTGGTGGGACTTTCATTTGTATTGTTGCTGGTAATAATTGTTGGCAGTTTTATTTCTGTCCGATCTCCGGTGCGCACACGAGATACGCTCACGTGGGAGGCGTGTAATAAAATAACCGGCAGCGTTATTGAAAAAACCTATCCGCCAAGTTGCGTCACCCCGGATGGCCGGCGGGCAGCACAACCCTATGAGTTAAATATAAATGAAAGTTCACCTTCATATTTTGGTAGCTCGACGTTTTCTGAATGCAATACTGACACTGATTGTAAAATCAGCGGCTGTAACGCAGAAATTTGCCAGGGAGTAGGTGATTATGAACAAAATAGCTATAGCATTTGTATTGTTCCTGATGCCCCGACGCCACTCGAATTAAAGCTCACCTGCGGCTGCCAAAGCAGTTTGTGCCAGTGGAAATAAAATTATGGACGTAATCCCAGTCCCTGCACCAGTTTGCCCAAAATGCCATCAGGCAGTTGAGTCTACTGATTTTTTTTGCCGTAACTGCGGTACCAATCTCAAGGCCAAACCGCCTGACACTGCAATCGGAGCCCAACTTATGCTGTATATTGGCAGCGCTTTACTCCCGCCCTTGGGAATTATCTGGGCCTGGCGCTACTTGCGGCAAGCTGATACTAAGTCAAAGATTATCGGTTTGGCTGCAGTCATCATTACTATTATTGAACTGGTAGTGATTGCGCAAATCTCCGTGAGTCTTATAAATACGGTTAACGAACAAGTCTATAAGCAAACCCAAAATTTACTGCAGTATTAATTCTATTTCTTCTTATAATGAAGTAAAACGCTTCCGCGAGCCATGGGTTTTGTGTCAAGAAGATCATAGTAGGTGAGCGCAACTTCTGTATTTACATCGTTATCAAAAAGTGAGGGCGCATCAGTTTTGTTTAATACCTTCGGAATAACCAGAAGATAAATTTCATCGATAAGTCCTGCCTTCATGAACGACCCATTAATCTTTCCGCCGCCCTCAAGTAATATTTTGGTTATCTGGAAATCTTCATGCAGTTTCGCTAATACGTTTGCAAAGTCGATCCTTTCGTTTTCATCAACTAAATAAGAAATCCCTTTTTCCCGAAGATAGACGAAGTATTCTTTTGGAGTAGTAGTATTCACGATAATGATTAAATGTAAATTTCCGTGTTCAGGGTAAAAGCTGATGGAATTAGTTTTCCACCGGAGGATTCCTTTAGTGTCTGTAGTGATAAAATAGCGGCCACTTTCGGTATCGGTAACATAGTCTCCATTCTCAAGTGTTTTTGTGGAAGCTGATAGTGGCGTATTTGTCCCTTCGGCAAAATAAAGTTGAGAAGTTACCCGTCCACATACCCACGCGTTTCCCTTAATGTCAATTTTACCTGCGACTGCATTATCCACTTCACGGTATACATCGAGGTAGTCGTCAACAACATCCACTCCAGGAACGCCACTGCCAATCCTTCCTTCGATAGTAGACATCATTAGGCAACTGACAGTTGGTAGTTTTTTGGAAGCCATGAGCTGATTATACAATACCCCGCTTGATTGAAGAAAACAGGTAAATAAGCATAAATACACCCTGCTGGAAGTTTTTCGGCTGCGCTTGAGTACGCTTGAAATCGTTTAGGATTCTATCGGTGGTTGAATTAACATGCAAAATTTCTGATAGAGGTTTTCTATCACGGATTTGTTCCACTCTTCGTGATTTTCAGCATCATTCAAAAATGCCTCGATCGTATCTTTATTTAAGTTTCCAGGTTGAATAAACCAGTCCAAGTCCTCTCTTATTTTTAATAATCTTTCGCGTCCTTGAGCAAAATGATCAGGTGTGAAATTTATTTCGATAGCAAACCCCATGATGAAGTTTCCCAAAGCGTTTCTCGCGTCATGAATAAAGTAATCAGTCATTGTATCGTTAGGCATTAATTGAATAGTCTTCCTTATTTCATCAATTTCAGACGAACTCTTTCCTGAATTTTCTAGATATTGGTAAAAGTGCGGGGTTCGGGTTTCCGGTTTAACCGCGGAAGTTTCAGAGATTACAATCATATTTCGAGCATATAACACATTTTAGCTTGCATTGAGCTTGCCGAAGTGTACCCCC
>DQGR01000033.1:5577-5962 GCA_003524845.1 Patescibacteria group bacterium | reverse complement strand
TATATCCTACACAAAATCTAACTTAAATCCAATTTCGATATTGCGAACCAATATTGACGATCCGCTGTCGTCACGCACAGCAGATTGAAAGGAGCAAGTGCATTGACGATACAGTATCGGAGACGTAAATTTTGGTAGGGGTTTTGAGATGAAGATGTTTTTAGCCGACGGTAGGGTAATTGAGGATAGTGAGTTGTTTTATACTCCCGAACCTTACGCAAGTTCTCCGGAGCTGATTCCTCCGGGACAAACTATGCAGGTTGATTTGAATTTTGCCGATACATATAAGGTCTCGCCGGCTGCAACAAAAATCGAGGGTAAACTCTTCGATGTTGGTGGAGCAGTGATTGTTTTGTTTTTCGATAATAAATGGGCAGCCTGGAAG
>DQGR01000033.1:0-5525 GCA_003524845.1 Patescibacteria group bacterium | reverse complement strand
TTCAAGGTTGCAGGGCAAAGTCGATGCTACTTTTTGGGAGACAATCGTTAAAATCCGCAAACACGATGAGGCTTCTTTATTCTTCTCCGATTTATTTACGCGAGCTGAAAGAGTTAATTTTGTCAAAAGGCTTTCTATTACTGTTCTTTTGCACAAGGAATACGAATGGCGCCAAATTTGTGATCTTTTGAAAGTTTCCCCAACAACTGTAGCTAAGATTGTGATGAAAATGGAGAGAGAGGGTTTTAAGTTATTTTTTGCAAAAATAGACAAAGATACTGAATGGAGAGAATTCTGGAGGGAGCTTGGGAAGCTCTATTTGACTATTACTCATGGCGATAAAGTGGCCAGGCTTGGAGATGAGGGAGTGGAAGCTGTATATTTTCCAAAAAAGAACAAAACGCTTTTGTAGCTGTTACGCTGTTACGTAACAGTGTAACAGGTGGGGTGGGTTGGGTTGATTAGGTTGGAGTTGGAATGTAAGTAGATGTCAGTTGAGGTCGATCGGGTAGATATGGGTATCTGAGTTGTGTGTGTGGGGGGTAGTTAAGGGCAGAAAGGGGTTGACAATTGGCCCATAGTGGTGTAGAATGGGCGGTCTTGATTGGTTGTGGTATATTAGTTGCTGCAACTTTTNNGCGCTTGGCGTTGCAGGTCCGGTACTTGTTGCCTGTGCTTCAAAAGCCGGCGGGCCGGAGGTCAGTGGCCAAGGCGGCAACGGTGGAAACACAGAGCCCGTTGCGACTAGAACAGTAACTTCGGAAATCCCTGCTACATCAGTGGTTCCCACGGAAACCATTTCTATCCCCGAACCAACAGCGACAGCGGAGGCTAAAGTTTTAACTTTCGATGAAATTAGCCGAATGGTTGCAGATGCATATAATATTACCCAAATACCGACAGGGTTATGTAATCTTGAGCAGTTGAGTTTCATGATAACCAATTCCAAAACTGCGCGTGAGGGCTACGATCAGGATCCCGTTGATTTTAGTCCGTATGCGAATGCCTACGGTAGACTGGTTGGCGAGGTTCAGAAGGTAGTAGATTCTACTGGTTCTCAAACATTTATAAATTTGCAGAAAACCCTTGAAGACAGTTTGTATGCAGATATGAGGGAAATTGCTTCTAAACGCGGTTTTACAGAACAAGATGTACAAGGTTTTCTTGCAACATGGAGAAGCAATTGGCTTGATCGTGGAAGCCAGAATTACGATGCCTTAAGGTGCGGTATAGTGTTACCCAAAGATTAAGATTTTCGGCTGAATTTTCTTGACATCCTCCTTCTACTTAACTTAAGCTGGAATTAGTATTATGCCTGCTCAAAATCCCGAGAACGGGAATAATTCTGGCCAGATTGGTCGTGCAAAATGGCTGGGTTTAATTAGTTCCCTTCGTAGTAAGATTCCGGTTTTAAATAAAAACAGTAAATCTTTCTTTTTATTTACCACAGCCTCAGTCTTAATAATTTTAATTGTAATTCTATTTTTTGGCTTTTTACCCAGTGGTAAAAATAGATTACAGAAATTTCTCAAACCACAGAAAGCTGAAAAAACACAATCTGATTTTGGTGGTTTTGGGAAAGTTACCGAGTCTGCTCAAAAGGTCGCAGAGGAAACAACAAGCTATCAAGCATATCGGACACTGTTTGGGGTACAAAGAGATCAGTATTATTCTGATGGTCAGGCAAGCCACAGAAAAGAGGCAGAAAAGACAATAGATAAGGCTAAAGCGCTTTTTGCAAGTGAATTTAAGAGTTACGATTTTGTAATTGCTTGTCTTGATGATGAATGTAAGATTTTGCCGTATACAGATTCAGTAAAAGACATTGCAGCAGATGTTCAAGTTAAGCGTGGAATTGATCAAAGCTTACTAAGAGGAACTTTGGCATCGTTGCGGATTTTTTCTTACTACGATAATAGCGTGCCCGTGACAGTTTGGCATAGCTCCTACGAGCAGCTTTTCCATAATCTTGTTTCAATTTACCAGTTAGATAAATCGGAAAAAATTAAAGCGGATATAGAAAAGGTTTTGTCGATTATGAAGGAGATTAATCCCAGCCAGTTTAGTCTTTTTGAAAACTTGGGTTTATACAAGTATTAATTTTATGAGATTTGTGTGGAAGTTTTTATTCTTAAGCCTTTTTTTACTTTTTGTCGGATTCCTCATTCCCAATTTGGATAGCAATAAAGTGCTTGCTGCTTGTACCAACAGCACTTCTTCAAACGCCTATTGCGATGTGATAATTGCCAAATTTACCAATAGCAGTGGTAACACTTTGAATATTTTTTACCGGTTTTTAGCATCGGATACAGGTTGTACTACAGGGCCTGTGAATTCGCCTCCGATTTCTGTAAGTTGTGTAGACTTGTCGCAGGGTGACCAGTCTATTTGGTCTCTAGTCAATGGTAGTTTTGCTACTAGAACTTATGACCAAGATACATCGGTGTTTGGTCATCACTATAACGAATATTACGTCTGGTGGTGGGCAACATACGCGGCTACTGGAGCAACTTGTGTTGATCCTGTGGTACAAACTGAAGGTGGTGCTAGTTTTGTAGTACCTGGTGCTAATGAGTATAGAGCCAATATAACAGTTACATGTGATTTTCAGCCTCCGCCTCCTGTTTCGGTGACGCCGGCGAGTGGTTTGGATGCCAGGACTTCTTGCGAGTCGTCAACGTCGGTGAGGACAAGTTTTTCCTGGACTCCGGCGACAGCTTCCGGAACTACAATTGATGAGCAGTGGCTGGATTTTTCCATCTACCCGCCGCCAAACAGCTTTAACCCCGGAGGCTTCCAAAACAGAAACGTTACCGGCGCCAGTAGTTTCGCAGAAGGCGGTTTTGCGCCTAACGTTACTTATTACTGGCGGATAAATACCCACGCAACAAACGGCCAATGGTACCCGTCAACAACAGTTTCTTTTACCACGCCAAATTGCCGCTCAGTTGTGGGGCTTTCTGTATCGTCAAGCTGCCCATCTGGCTTGGAAGTAACTTTTAGATGGAGCAGGCCGTTTCCAGATGACCCATTAACTCTGCAAGTTGCTGACAATTCGTCATTTTCATCTAATCTTCATGCAATTGATGTGCGGGGACCGGAAGAGTTTAGGTGGTCAGCTACTCGGACGATGAGCGGAAGTTATGCACCTGTNNCTGTCGGTGCAACGAATCCTCCTTCCAGTCAGTCACCTTTTACGACAACGAGTTGTGCCGGGCCGCCTCCAGGACCTGAACCAAGTCCTGTTCCTGTGCCTAATTGTTCGGATGTGCCATATAATGTCACGCTGAGCTGGAAGAATTCGGGCAGCAACTGGTTTGTGGATATTTCGACAAGATCCGATTTTGCAACGTTTTCCAATAAAAATGTCAGCAATGTGACACAGACTTCTGCGCCATCCGGCTTTAGTCCGACTTTAACGCTTCAGCCAAACACTACTTATTACTGGCGAATATTTGATGGGACAAGACATGTTCTTGGTCAGCCTTGGAGTGTGCCGACTTGTCCGCCACCGGATTGCACAACAGGCACTACCGGCGTGATTATGGGGTACAAGTGGTCGCTTACGGATAATAAGAATTTTGATACTGCCAACGGCTTGCCCGGGGCAACGGTGACAATTTCCGGTGCGGGAGTAAGTTACTCGTTTGGTCCAGGTTCAAATCCATATTCCAAATCGGTGCCGGCTGTTGCTGCGCCGGGGACAACATATAGCGTTTCATC
The DNA here is from genome assembly GCA_003524845.1 of Patescibacteria group bacterium. Classification (GTDB taxonomy): domain Bacteria; phylum Patescibacteriota; class Microgenomatia; order UBA10105; family UBA10105; genus UBA10118. The sequence continues at coordinate 1,802 of DQGR01000033.1, read as the reverse complement.
AAGCGGAGTTTCGGGCTGGAGAGTGCACGCAGAAGTTGAAAGAATCGGTTCGCCAACTATTGTTTATGCGACTTCGGCAGTCGGTGCGGGAACTTCTATAGGGGTGACCCTTGTATGTGGTCAGGAAGTCAACGTCAGGTTTTTCTATGAAAGTGGGTCACCGCCACCACCGCCTGATAAACTTTCGCCTTGTCCTCCAAAGGGTGATTTGAACAGGGATGGTGTAATAAACCAGAAGGATATTGATCTTTTTACGTTTACCTCTCCATTAGAGGTTGCCGATCTTGATGGAAACGGCGCGGTTACAATTTTTGACGCGGCACTACTTGGCCGGTATATAAACGGGTTGATAAGCACGTTTCCGGTGTGCTCTTCAGTTCCACCACCCATCAACAACACCCTTCAGGTTCGAAGTACTTTGGGAGGGTCTTCGACTACCGGTGTTAGTATTGCCCACACCGGATGGGGGACTCCCGGTACGGGCGGTACCACCAATTATGACTTTACGAGTTCAGGCGATATTGACAGCGCTTTGAGGGCGCCGGCTACTTTTAACGGTGCCAACTTTGTAAGCTGGAGCGGCTGCGATGACAATAATTTCGGTCTGAGGGAATGCCGGGCTACTTTAAGCGGAAACGCAACGCAAACAGTGACGGCAAACTATGCGGCGACTGTATCGGGAATCAGTTTAACTGGCACAACAGATTGCCTTGACGGGGTTAATGCCCGGGTGCATTTGACATGGACGGCAACGACGGGGGATACGCAGTTTAACATCATCCGAAACGGGGCGCACATAACAAGTGTTACCGGCACCAGATGGGATTCGGGGCCGGAAACTCAGGGTGCGCGCATAACCTGGAACGTAATGGGGATGGCTTCCAGTACTATTTCCAATAGCGTCACTTTGAGAACCGCGACATGCGGAGCCACACCGCCGCCAACTACGCTGCCTGGTTTTCCGGATCTTACCGCCGATATCAGGGTTGTCAGTGTAGCAAGCGGCAGAGTAGTCAACACCACGACAAGGCCTGCTGCAGCGGGCGAACAATTAAAGGCAGTACTTGAGGCGAGTGAAGGAAACGGGACGAGTGTTGGCAGCTTTAGTGCTTATTTCTGGCAGCAAAGGGTCAGTGAACCACCAGCCTGCAGTACTTCTGGGGCAACCAGAACTTATACAGGTATTAGAACCAACCCGCCGCCTGAAAACGAATCGGCTGTATTGATCGGTGAATATTTATTCAATGCGCCGGCAATTGACGGCATTTACGAATCATTTTTGTACGTAGACGGCAATTGCCGAATTACCGAAACCAGTGAATTGAATAATATAGACAGCGGCCGATTCAGGGTGGGACCACCGCCTCAACCGGATCTGCAAGTTACTTCTGTTGAATTTTATGAAAGCAGCGATTACGACGAAGATGATAGGACCCANNAATCATTTAAAAGCGGCGATCAAATATACGTCAGGGTGCGTTATCAGAACAACGGCGGCGATATAAATGGGCCATTTAAGATAAATTTCTATTGGCAGCTTGGTTTGTCACCAAATGACAGCTGTGTCGGAAATCCGCCACCGGATGTGCAAACTATAATATCAACTTTTACAGCAGGACGAAGAACCTCATGGGAATTTAATTTGCCGGCTCCAAATGGTAGTGGTAGTTTGGCTGCATACGCGTTTGCAGACGGCGAATGCGTGATTGCAGAATCAATTGAAACGAACAACATCTGGTCTGCTACCTATAATCTTGCAGGCGCAGGAGCCTGGTTTGAGACAACCGGAGGAGACGTGGGAA
>DQGR01000069.1 GCA_003524845.1 Patescibacteria group bacterium | reverse complement strand
CCAAAGCGGTGCTGTTCGTCAATGACAATGAGACCGACCTGTGAAAGTTGCACCCATTTTTCAAGAACGGCATGAGTGCCAATTAACACGTCGAAAGTTCCATTTTCTGTTTTTTTAGTTGAATTGGGAATGCTTTTGCTTGAACCGGTTTGCAACCCTACCTGGATACCAAAGGGTGAAAGCACCGCTGACAGGGTATTGAAATGCTGGCGCGCCAGAATTTCGGTGGGAGCCATCAGGATGGTTGCTAATTTATTCAAAAACGCTCCGTACATGGTAATTGCCGCAACTACTGTTTTTCCGCTGCCGACATCGCCCTGCAAAAGCCGGTTCATCGCACACGGTTTAGCCAGGTCAGCCAAGATTTCATTCACGCACCTGGCTTGCGCTTTGGTAAGCGTAAACGGTAAATGCTGTATGAAGTCTGCTATTTGCTCTTTGTCAATCTGCAAAGACGCTCGCAGTTTAGAAGTTTGCCACTCGCGCCGGCGTAAACTCGCGCGCAGTTGTTCAATAAACAACTCATCAAACGCCAGCCGCTTCCTCGCCTGTTCATGCTCGATAAGTGTAACCGGAAAATGGAGTTTTTGCACTGCACTAGCAAGCGGCAGTAACTGATTTCTGGAGCAGATATCGGCAGGCAGCGGATCTTTGGTAATCAGCGCTGATTCTATTAAAGGAGCAATCCGGGAGCGTAGCCATTTTGAGCTGACACCCGCAGTTTGCGGATACAAGGGCACCAGCCGGCCACAGTGGATGAGCTTTTTGCCTTCCCGTACCAGTTCATAATCGGGAGACGATAGCTGCAATTCCTTGCCGAACAGTTCGGCTTTACCTGAAACTGCAACAAGACTTCCTTTTTTAATTACATTCAGAATAAACGGCTGGTTAAACCAAGTGCATTTCATGCGGCCAGTGGCGTCAACTATAACCGCCTGCTGCATTTGTTTGCCACTGCGTAAAAAAATATTTTTAATTTCCTCAACAGAACCGATGGTGGTACACGTTTCATTAAGTGAAATCTGGTTAATTGGTACAATCCGGGTGTAGTCCTCGAAGTGGCGTGGCGCGTGGAGCAGTAAATCGCCGAGCGTTTCAATTGCCAAATTTAACAGCCGTTTCTGGTAAACCGGACCAACCATGGGGACGAATTTAATTGGTGTATCCCAGTTCATAATTAATCATCTAATCAACAAATCATCTAATAATCAAATAAATAATTAGATGAGTGTAAATTAATTGATGAGAAGAATAGTTGATTATCGCAGATAGAGCAAGAAGGGGGCGAGTGAGGTCAGAATTAAAACCACTGTAGATATAGCCACCAGGATGGTAAAAAAACGTTTGTGTTTACGAATCCAGTTCATATGTCATTTTATTCCCTCTACTCTTTAAGGAGAGGGTTAGGGTGAGGTATAAGCGCTAAAAATATTTTTAATAGACTAAAATTCATAACTCCTCTTCATCTCCCCTTATCTTAAGGGGAAGAAAATCAGGTAAACCGTAAGAATTTTTTCTTCCCCACCCGCAAGGTCATGCCGGATTTTAAAGTTACATTGGTATTGACAATATCAACTACCGTCTGGTCGACTTCAACCGCGTTTTGTTCAACCAGCCGGCGGGCTTCGGATTTACTGGCTGCAGTTTTAGCTTGCATAAGCAATTCAAGAATTGCAATTGGGTTTGCCGATAAATTACTGATTTTAAATTCTTCAACATGCGATAGGTCGTGAGATTGAAACGTCTTTTCAAAATAGTCTTGTGCTTGGGTAGCTTGAGTTGGATTATTAAGTTGGGCGGTGATTTCCCAAGCCAGCAGTTTTTTAAACGTCATAGGGTTGGTACTACCCGCAATTTGTTTTTTCATTTCAGAAATTTCCGCTTCCGGTTTATCGGTTAACAAAATGAAACAATTAATAATCGCGTCATCACCGAGCGCCATAATTTTGCTAAACAGCTCATGCGGCGCATCGGTAAGACCAATCACGTTACCCTCTGTCTTGCCGATTTTCGTCCCTTTGGAATCAGTCAGAAGTGGAACCGTCATCACATATTTTTCCTTATTTAAATATGATTTTACGAGTTTTCGTCCAGCCAGCATATTAAACATCTGATCAGATCCGCCCAATTCTAAATCGACCTGCATGGCGACCGAATCATACCCTTGCAGTAGCGGGTACATAAATTCGCGCAAGCTTACATCTTCGTTGCTTTTGAGACGCTCTTGATACAAGTCGCGCTCAAGCATTTGTTGCAAGGTAAAGTGTCCGGCAATAGTGAGTATTTCAACGAGTGAGAGTTTATTGAGCCAGTCTGCGTTATACAAAATCCGCACCGGGTTTGGCCCGTCAAAGAGCATAATTTTTCCTGACTGCAATACNNATGTGGCCGATATGAAGTTGCGTGCCGGTGGGATCAAAGCCCTGGTACAGTTTTAACTTCTTGCCACTGCGCAAGACTTTTTCCAAAGCTTCGCGACTCGGATAAATCTGGTCTACTCCCCG
>DQGR01000066.1 GCA_003524845.1 Patescibacteria group bacterium | reverse complement strand
GCTTTATTATCGCGTGGAAAACAGGGGCCGCCATACGGCAAGCCGCCGCTTAAGTACTTGTGTCCAATACGCAAGTCATGTCCTAAGGCCCCGGTCACCACGGCCACATCTGCACCCGGGAGCGCGTCACAGAGCTGGGTAAGCATATTAGCATAGGAAATCTTGGTGGTGATGTAAGTATTGAGTGCCAGTTTGGTAATTTCAGCATTAATGAGGTTCATGCGTTTTATTTGTGGTCGGTTGATGACAAGATTTTGGTAAAACTTCTCTAAAATATCACCCGACTTTATATCAGATTCGCCGATAAGCACCAGGTCCGGAGAGAGATAATTTTGGATTACATTGCCGAGTGCCACAAAGGTAGGATTATAACAATAACCAAAATCTATACCACAACGCTTATGTGAAATTTTTTCAAGTGCCGGAAGAATGTATTTAATTGAAGAACCGGGCATCACAGTACTCACCACGGCTACGACATGAAAAGAGGTTTTCTTTTGCAGCGCTTGACCAATGTTTTTTACAGCTTGTAATACGTAAGAATTTGCGAATGAACCATTTTTGTGGCTTGGTGTAGGAACAACTATGAAAGTAATATCTGATTGTTCTATGGCTTTTCGAGCATCAGTTGTAGCAGTAATATTTTGTTTATACTTTTTAAGTAATTGAGCATATCCGGGTTCATCAAGATGAGCAGTTCCAGAATTAATTGCATCAACACGTTTCTTAACTACATCAACACCGACCACCTGGTAACCCCGCGAGGCAATACTTAGCGCAATGCTTGCCCCAAGTTTTCCTAACCCAATGACTGCAATTGTTTTTTTCAACTCTAACCTTTTTTATAGATGTATTAACCTCATGCGTCTAGACATTTTACTGCCAAACTCTTAAAAATGACAATCTATTTAAATACGATCTGCCAGTGGTGTACAAGAGGCAAAAACGTTAAGCGTGCCAATAATTTTTTGCTGCCCTAAAGAGACAAACCGAGATAAGTCTGCCTCAAAAACATAGAAGCGGTAACCATAACGACGAAGCCTAACCAATGTTCTCCTGCTCGAAATCTCTATTAGTAAAAGAGGTCGGTATTTTTTAAGCGTGTTTACTGCGCCTTTTAAGACATAATCCTCATGTCCTTCCACATCTATTTTAATAACGTCAACCCCTAAAAGGGGGTGAGAAATAAGAAATTTATCAAGAGTAGTTGTATGAACAGTTTCTTTGCGAATTGCTTTTACCCATGGATATAAGAAATTTCCCAGTGTATTATGGCCGTCGTGTTTGTGGGGTGCAATAGACAGTTGTAATGTAGTTGAGTGGGAGCTTATTGCCTGATTAAAGATTTTAGTCTGTAAATACTTACGGGTATTCATACGTAACAAACGATACTCCCGGCTGCTTGGTTCAAATGCAATCACCTTTCCGCTTCTTCCGACCAGAGCTGAGGCGAAAAGTGTATAGAGGCCAATATGGGCGCCGATATCCACAAAAGTCATACCTCTTTTTAACAACGTAGAAAGAGCAAATAGTTCATTTGGTTCATAATAGCCGCCTTTAAATAAACACTCGCTTACATCTGTGGCCAGTGAAACAGTGATTTTGGAACGAAAATACCAGCAAAGGGTAAGTGTAGTTTTCTTATTTAAACCGGTTAGTTTTTCTTCCAGAAATTGAATTAACAGCCGATATGCGGAAACCTGAGCTGGTTGATAAGCCGTATTCCAATTATCTAGGGGAGCAAGTTTCCGAGGTCGATACAACCACTCAAGGAGCATTTTAAGTCGACCCGTGGGCCAGTGAGAAAATTTCTTTTCAAACCAGTCTTTAATTTTTTCCATATCCGAAACCGACAACGGTTTTCCCGAAATGACGTGATATAAAAGATTTAAATTCCATGTAGCAACGTTGATGATTAGAATCTGGATAAATAAAGCAAAAATTGTGAGCGACAACAGTGATGCGTGATATACATACTTGTTTATACCTCCGAAAAGTACAAAACCCATAAGCAGCCAGAGAGTAACAAAGTAACCAATAAGCGGAAGCACTCGTTTCATTTCCTTTCTGCGAAAGCAAATTATAAGTACTAAAGCCAGTAACAGGAGAAAACTTTTACCCAATGGAAACACAGCAGAGGCAATGTCAATTGTCCGGCTAGCAAAATTAGTCAGAATTATATCCGGACGTTCTCTAAATGCTGCAAAATATTGCGTCTTCAGAAACTGGTCAGCTGCAAAGGTACCGTACGCATACCCATGTTTTTCAACAAAGTTCCAAGTCCATTCGTCGGTATTGATAATGCCCCAGGGGTTTGGATACTCACCCAGATTTTGATATAAATGCTGCCAATTTTGCGTTCTGCCGATGGTTGGAATCCGATACTGATAAATATTTCGCAGTCCCCAAAGCAGTGGCAGCGTAAATAAAACGAGCAAAATGATTACTAACCGGTTTCTAAGATGGAGCCTGGGTCTGTGTATCCACCAGAAATAGAGGGCAATTCCTAAGGTGGTAAAACTTAGAAAAATAAACTCACCCCGCAATAAATTAGCTACCCCAAGTACACCGGCAGCTGCATCCAAATACAGCCAACGTTTCGTTTTGCTAAAGAGTGTCAAAAGCATTAGCGCCAAAGAGACAAACAGGAAGAAAAATGAGCTTTCGTTTATGGTCATAAATTGCTCAATATTCAATAAAACCAGTTTTTGGTACACAAAAAGGACTGTTACTAAACTCACCAATGTCACTAACGGTCTTTTACTGATGAAATAAAGCGTCAGAAAAATGAAAACGAAGGAAGTCAAATTAATAAAAAATTGGAGATTTTGAATTACATTAATATCGAAATATGGTTGAGTTAGTGATGAAGTGACCAATATTTCAATTAATAAAATTAATGGATATAAGGGATAAAGAACTCTTAACGGCTGTGACAAAGGTATTTTTGCTGTGACATTTACAGGATCATACTTTAGACCAATTATTTTATCAGCAGTTTTTACCGCTTCGTAATATTCATTATCTTTAGCTGTGTATAGTTCCAAATTAAAATTTTTATAATAGAGTTTTTGACTTTTAACCACATTGTCCCAGGCAAACCACCAATAAAAGTGTTGCAGATAATTTCGTCTCGGCATGAGCCGTGGCAGAAAAAAAACAGTTAAGAAAATAAAAAGTAACAGACTGGCTAAGCCCAAACCGAGGTAAGATTGATTAACTGCTGACAGATTACTCTTAAGAGAAAATAACCATTTTTTATAATTTTTCAAAACCGTTTTGATACATAGTTCAAGTGTTTGTGCAGGTGTGTGTCGGTGAAATTCATTGCCATCTGTTACCTGGATTAAATTTGAGTTGGTCAATTTAACATGGGAGACAACAAATATTTGGCGAAGTAAATGACCGTCCCGCGTGTCTTTGTTATCATTAAGATATATAAATTGAAAGTCCGGATGCCGGGGAGTTTTTTTAGGTCTGTAGATAAATCTAAAACCGGCCTTTTTAAGTATATGAAACACAAATGTAGGCGTTGGGCGGCATCCTTGCTCACGTAAGCCCTGATTTCTGGTATTAGGATCTTTGACTATTTGCAGAGCGACACCCTTTTTGTCTAAAATGCATGTTTCCAAAAGCAATAATTTTCGTGCTCTCTGAGCTAATTTTTTCAACACCAATTCTGGTTGGCTTAAGTGATATAAAAGTCCGTAACAAAAAACTACCTCAAATTTCCCCAATTTAGAAAGATTGTCTGTTTCAACGTCTAAAACCTTAGCTTTTAAATTAGGATAGCGGAATTTAAGTTCAGCGATATTTTCTTTCCGGCCGTCAATCGCCAAAACTTGGCACTTTTTTTGCAAAAAAAACTGCGCTAAATATCCTATGCCGCAACCAACATCGAGTACTGATTTATGATCCAGACTCAAGCTGAGAGAATCCAAGTGCTCCATCCGGGCTTGGTTAATTTGTTGAGCCTCAGGAGTATCAAAAACGGAATTCGACATAATTTAAGATAGGTGATTTCATACCGTAGCAGTAACGAGCAGATGCCAGCCAAAATTATTTTCCAACCAGCGGAAGACTGGCATTGGTAGATAGCGGAAATACCATACTTTTTTGTAACGATACTGCCGGTATTCAGGTACTCTATATGGAAAAATGTGGTCAATCTTCATCTCCAGAATTTTATATCTCCATAAAAGTTTCCGGGCTTGGGTTTTTGAATAGGTATAGGTAATGGGTGAACCAAACATATATTCGGAATGGTCAGAAATAAGTTTTCCCAACCTCCAGAACGCGCCTTTTCCATACTTCAAGAAAATCCATAATACCTTCCAGGAGTAACGATGGTAAACCATAAGTTTAATAATGGTCTTAGGATGGGTGTACTTTTCAATCTCAACAATCACGCGATAAGGATGGGGGGTATGGTGAATAACTCCAAATGAATATATCAGGTCATACGCTTCTTGGGGTACTGTTTTAGATAGTTCTTCCGCATTACACAAATAAAACTTCACTTGTCGTGAAAGACCGAAAAGTTTTACCCGTTTGCGTGCCAGGGCTAGTGATTTTTCAGATAGTTCAACAGTGGTAACATGAGCTCCGGCCCGGGCAAAATTGACCGTGTCAGTGCCGATACCGCAGCCGATTTCCAGGACTTTTTTACCTTTCCATTTACCAAACTCGGCAAATTGCGGGATATGCGGTTCAACCAAGTACTTACGTTTTTCTATTTCATCAAAGTAACGTTTAGTACCGATTTTTGCCGGAGAGTGGAAAATGTTGCAAGGTCGCGCGTTCCAATAATTAGCCACTTGAGTAATAGGAACCTGCTCAAATGTTGTTTTAAATTGCGCAGCCAGCCAGCGGTTCATCTTAATACTTCCTGTACGTTTTATACTTGCGAGCGCTTTTATAAGAATCACGGCTACGTGTCGTATTATAATTGGAAAGAAACGAGTTATTTTAATTACAGTAATAAGTTTTGGTTGATGGAATAAACTTTGTAATAGATACACAAACGCGTTTTTTAAGCGTCCTTCATATGTTTCTATTTGTGCCGCCCACGTATATAAACCTGCATATGCTCGGTTTCGCAAGTGACGTATTGATGAAGGTGTATTTGTATCGGAAAATAATCGGTCCATGACTATTTTTTTGGCGTCAATAAAGCGTTGAGTGGTTCGTACTTGTCTACTATCCAAACGATCATTTTTTATGACTCGGTACTTAGTCACTGCTCCATATACATGCTTCATTGGATATTTTTGTGTTAGCCTGACCCACATTTCGTAATCCGGACAGGTATCAAGCGTCGCATCGGCATACCAGCCTACGTTTTTTAGGGCATCTCGGCGAATAAATGCGGCTTGAGCAGGGGGTACGAGCTCTACGCACAGCAGTCTTTCGAAGTTAAAGTCATCATGGGTCAAAATGCTGTCAATTTCGCTATTTTCATCCATAATAAACATATCCCCATATATAATTGCAGCCTTAGGATTCACCTTTAAGTTCTCTACCGCCCAGGAACAGGCATATGGCATTAAGGCATCATCGGCATTTAATACCAGGATTATTTCCCCCCGGCTGCGCTGAATTGCTCGATTAAGCGCATCTGATTGGCCACTATCTTTTTCGGAAAAAATACGGATGCGGTTGTTGTATTTTGACTGCTGATATTTCTTAAGGATACGTACGGTTCGGTCTGTGGATGAACCATCTTGAATAATATGTTCAACGTTGGGATAGTCCTGGGACAAAACGCTTTCAATACATTCTTCAAGGTAGGAGCCTGCGTTATAACAGGGGGTGACAATGGATATTAGTGGTTTATTTAGTTTTTTAAATCGAGTTTGAGGGTATTTCATGAATGAAAACGGAATGTTTTTTTTGGCAAAGGGTTGCCAAAACCAGCGGATGAGATGGTAGAGGGTTTTTTGGTTTGGCTGCAAAAGATAAGCCTGCCATAAATACACAAGCTGCGAAACAGAGCGGGTTTTATATGTTTTAGCTGCCCATGCATACAGACCGGCCCAGGCGCGGCTCCGCAATGCCTTGATGTGTTTTGGTGTTGTGGGACTTGTCAAAACCCTATCAATAACCGTTTTTTTGGAATATACAAATTCGGAAATAAGGCGATCGGTTTGTGATTTTGACGATTCATGCCAGCGGTAGCGGGTAGTTACACCGAAGCGGTGATAAATCGGAAAGTATAAGCCAAGTCTGACGAGCAATTCGTAATCAGCGCAACTGGGGATAGTTTCATCAAAATAATAACCAACTTTTTCCAAATCCCGTTTCCGGATAAAAGTTGCCTGTGCTGGCGGAATTGTTTCAACACAGAAACATGTGCCATAATCAAAAGTAGGCGCCGGGTAAATTCCGACAACTCGACTCTGGTCGTTAATAATATATTCGTCACCGTATATGGCTGTTGCTTCTTTATGCTTGGCCATCTCTTTAACCGCCCAGGAACAGGCATATGGCATAAGCGCGTCATCGGCATTGAGCACTAAGAGGATGTCTCCCCGGGCGCGTTTGAGAGCTCGATTTAGCGCATCGGTTTCTCCCCGGTCTTTTTCCGAAACCCAACGGATTTTTGTTGCATACGGCTTTCTACTGTATTTTTTAAGTAAGTGGAGGGTGTTGTCAGTTGAGGCTCCATCCTGAATAATGTGCTCAACTTTGGGATAGTCCTGGGACAAAACGCTGTCAATGCACTCATGCAGAAATTTGCCGTTATTATAAGAAGGAGTAAGAATGGAAACTAAAGGTTTTTCTGTTGCCACTTTCGCCATAATTTTTCGTAAAAAACAGTGCGCAATCGCATTATTGTAGATCGTTTTGGATATGTCAAAAGAGATAAAATTGAATACAGCGCGTAATCTTTATAATTTCCTAAATTAAGTATCTCTTCAGCTATCCATAAATACAAACCGGCATACGCCCGCTTGCGCAGTGTTTGTAAATAAGGTTTGGCTGGGTCAGTCAACCACCGTTCAAGAACTGTACTTTTGGCTTTGATGAAACGTCTGGCTGTGCGAGGGTGTTTACCATCCCAGTGAGGGTAAATCCGGTATTTTGTAACTGCTTTTGAAGCATACTGCATTGGATACCGGGCAGCAATCCGCAACCAGAGTTCATAATCAGGCATGGTTTCAAGTGACTGATCTACCCACATACCCACACTCTCAAAACAGGAACGCCTGATAAATGCTGCTTGAGTTGCCATATACTGTTCAATGCATAAAAATTTGACAAAATCAAATGGTCCGGTCACCCCAATGCCGGTAATAGCTCCTTTTTCATTTATTAGATATTGATCCCCGTAAACGACTGCAGCTTCTTTATGCTTGGCCATCTCTTTAACCGCCCAGGAACAGGCATATGGCATAAGCGCGTCATCGGCATTGAGCACTAAGAGGATGTCTCCCCGGGCGCGTTTGAGAGCTCGGTTTAGCGCGTCAATCTGTCCACGATCCGGAACAGACATCCACAGAATACGTTTGTTATATTTAGAACCGGTATAGCGTTTCAATACCTTTAGCGTCCCATCTGTCGACTCTCCATCCTGAATAATATGTTCAACGTGAGGATAATCTTGAGTCAAAACGCTTTCGATACATTCCCCAATGAACTGCATATTATTGTACGAAGGAGTAATGATTGAGACTAATGGTTGTTTCATGGATTTGTAATAAATGAAATAAGAGACTGACTGTTTTGTTGCCATTTCTGATAACCTTTTTTTGCTTCGTGCCGGGCATTTTTTCCAATCTGCGCAAAGGCGCCCAAGTCAAGTGGTTTTACGCGATCTACATTATAGAGATACCCATTAGAGTTATTTCGGATATATTCATTCATAGTAGGTTGATTTGGAGCAATTACACACTGGCCTTGGGTGAGTGCCTCAACAAAACTCACCCCAATGCCTTCGAGTATCCGGGGAGCCATATACACACTTGCTTGGCTGATAACTTTTCGATGTTGAACCAAAGGTAGGTGTTTTGAGTAGAGCCTAATGGAATATTTTTTTATATCGTGAGAATTGATCACTAATGGTTTATTACCCGGATCCGGATCATTTTTAATTGTTATCGCTGCTATATTTGTTTTAGCCAGGAGAGTTTTTACGAGTTGCCAATTAATCGGATCACGTCTGTACCAGAAATATACGCGTATAGATGTATAGTCAACTATCGGAGTAAATTCTTTCGGATCTGGATAATACTGAAGGTAAAAACAGTTCATGCCAAATTTTTGTAGCATCTGGTATAAGGTGCTCGAGAAACAAACTGTCTTTAGCGGTATTTTGGATAACTGCCATAAATATTGTTTATTCCTGCCGGTAATTATTGCATCATACATCGGAAACCAAACAACTGTTGTTTGACGAGCCAAGTGGGAAAGGTCGGCAAGATTTGGGATGACTTGGCAAAAGAAAACATAGTTATGTTTTTGAAATGCTGGTACATCTGCATCCCTACCCTCTTTCCAGTTATCGTCAAAAATGAACTTTAGAGAAAAGTGTTTTTGTAACAAATCGGAAAGAAATCGGGTGGCTTGTGTTTTTTTACGGTACGAGTGTTCGATAAATAAAGCCTCAGGCTTTTCTACTGTACTGGCTGTAACCCGGAAAATTCGCTTTAAATTATATAGGTAATTAAACATCTGTCTGTCAGTTATATGATTGCAAGTAGGCCGATATCACATCTTCAGGACGACCGTCTTTGACGACTTTACCCTGATCAAGCCAGAGGACCCTGGTACAAAGCCGTTTGACTAATTCCAGATTATGACTCGCCGAAACTACGGTCCGCTGGCCTTCTTTGATAATTTGGGTCATTTTTGCAAGTGATTTCTCCTGAAATCCTTGGTCTCCCATCGAAAAAGCTTCATCAATAAGCAGTATTTTCGGATCACTTTGGACTGCTACCGAAAAAGCAAGCCGTACAAACATACCCGAAGAATAATACTTAACCTGGGTATCAATAAATGAGCCTATTTCAGCAAAATCAATAATTTCATTAACCTTTTTTTCAATGGTGGTTCGTTTCATGCCCATGATAGCGCCGGCTAGAAAGATATTTTCTCTACCGGTTAGGTCTGAGTGAAATCCTGCACCGACATCCATCAGCGCATGAGGCAGACATTCAAGTTTTACTTTTCCAACTGAAGGATAGATAATACCACCTAAGATTTTAAGCAGTGTCGATTTGCCCGCACCATTTTTCCCAATCAATCCGAGACTTTCACCAAAACGCGCTGTAAAGTGAATATCCTTAAGAGCCCAGAATTCGTGCGTTGTTATGTATTTCTTCTGTGATCGAAGTTTTCCCCACGGCGATTTAAGCAGATTGCCGATTTTGTCTCTGATGGTTAAAAAACGTCCCTCCCGAGTCAGAATATACTTTTTCGATACATGGTGTACCTCAATGGCTGCATGCATATTTAGAGAATGTCTAAGTATTTTTTCTCCTTTATAGAGAAAAATAGTAAACCTCCGCTACCAATGCCAACACATAAAGCAAGAGACAGCATGATGGCTGTTATATCAACTGGTAAGCCCAGCAGTACGTTATGTACGATTTGTATAATTCCGGTTAATGGGTTAATTGCTAATACGATCCGATACTGCTCAGAAACGAAACCACCGCCGTAAATCGCTGGGGTGAGGAAGAGCCATAATTGGAGAAGAAAGGGAATTAAGAATTTGACATCTTTATAGGCAATATTAAGTACGGCAAATACAGCCCCGATACCAACTGATAGAAATACCGTTAAAATTAAGGGTAAAATGAGCATTACAAGACCTACCAAAGGAAGCTGAATTCGAAAAAAAATGAACAGTAACACAAGTACGGTAAAAGCAGCAAAGTAATCAAGTAAATTAATGAGGATCGATACAAAGGGTAGAATGATCCGGGGAAAAGCATTATTTTTTATCAAGCTTTTATTTGCCAGCATGCTTTCCGAAGCTGAGGTGATAGATCGGGAAAATAGATTCCAGAAAATGAGACCACTAAACGCGTATACTGGATAAGGAATCCCTACCAATGCTGCCTGTCCAAGACTCCCAAATACCAGTGTAAAGATAAGCATCATCAGAAAAGGTTGGAGTATTGCCCAAAAAATGCCAACACTCGTCTGTTTATATCTTACTTTAATATCCCGCCACAGTAGAAAATAAAATAACTCACGATAGCGCCAAATGTCGCCATATAATGACAGCCGCACATTCCCCTGTGGGGTGTAAATTATTGCCATAGTGAAACCATCTTATTTTAGGAGTTACGCAATAACATTCCGTTTTCATTGTCATTCCGGGCTTGACCCGGAATCTATATAGATTCTGAATCAAGTTCAGAATGACAGTGGACTGCGTAAGTCCTGTTATTTTCCATTTTTTTATATTTTACTGGCATTTAAACTCAGTTACATATTATTTGTGCTTTATTTTAACTTCCATTTAGAAAATAAACCAGGGCATCTCACAGTAATTCCAGACAGTAGTCAAGTTATTCATAGTAATACTATGTTACGAACCGTGCAGACTTTATAAAAGGCTGTATCGTAGAACACTATTATAAACCATAGTGAGATTATCAGATTTTTAGAAATTGCCTGATCTGCTTGCATTTTTTATTTCGATTCCACTATGGTTAAATAGATGCTCGCGAAGGTATTTTCAGGTGCAACGGTTGGACTTAACTCTGTTTTAGTGACAGTCGAAGTTGATATTGCCGCTCAAGGTTTTCCGGCATTCACCATCGTTGGACTGCCTGATAAAGCAGTTGAAGAGGCTAAAGAGCGGGTCCGCTCCGCAATTAAAAATAGCGGTGCTGATTTTCCGGTGAAACGGATTACCGTAAATCTGGCGCCGGCGGATTTACCTAAAGAAGGCCCGCAATACGATCTACCAATTGCGCTTGGGGTACTAATTGCTTCAGGGCAGCTTGATTGCGAGGTTGCATCAGCGCTTGTTATCGGCGAACTGTCGCTTGATGGTACTCTTCGACATACCAATGGCATCCTGCCGCTTGCGCTCCTGGCTCAATCAAGTGATTTTAACGCCTGTTTTGTGCCAGAGGTGGATGCAAAAGAAGCTGCAGTAGTTTCAAATTTGCGTGTCTATCCGGTTAACAAACTGGTAAGTCTTTTTCATCACTTTGCAAAAACTGCGGAAATTAAGCCGCATGCACCCACCAAATTTTCTGACCTTGCAGTTACTGCAAGTTATGAATTCGATTTTGCTGATGTGCGAGGACAGGAGCAAGCTAAGCGGGCATTTGAAGTAGCCGCAGCCGGCGGTCACAACTTACTGCTTAAAGGTCCACCGGGAGCAGGTAAAACTATGTTGTCACGGGCGTTGCCTTCCATTATGCCGGATTTCACCGAAGCAGAAGCGTTGGAAACCACCAAAATTTACTCAATTACCGGTAATCTGCCGCCGGGAAGTTCACTGATTACGAGTCGTCCGTTTCGTTCACCGCATCATACCACCAGCCGGATAGGTTTAATTGGCGGTGGCAGCCGCCCTTTGCCGGGAGAAATTTCGCTCGCACACCGTGGCATCTTATTCCTGGACGAATTTCCTGAGTTTCCCCGCAGCGTTTTGGAAGCATTGAGGCAGCCCATAGAAAATGGGATGGTGACTATTTCCCGGGCTGCAGGTGCGATTACCTATCCGGCTAAATTTTTGCTCGTGGCAGCAGCCAATCCTTGTCCGTGTGGAAATTATGGGGAACCGACTAAAAAATGCTCATGCATGCCTGGAGCAATTCTCCGGTATCAAAAACGGATTTCCGGTCCGATCCTCGATCGGATTGATTTGCATCTTGATGTTCCGGCAGTACCCACAGATAAACTAGTTGAAGTCGAAGCAAGTCGCACTCGGGAAACCTCAGCCGCAGTAAAAAAACGGGTTAATGCAGCCCGTAATCTCAGTTCAACCAGACTAAGTCTTTACGGACTGTTTATGAATGCGGAGATGTCAACCCGCCAAGTGCAGGAGTTGTGCTTTCTCTCAACTGCCTGTTATCAGCTCATGCAACAGGCAGTTGAGAAATTGCATTTATCAGCGCGTAGTTACTATAAAATTATCAAGATTTCGCGGACGATTGCGGATCTTGGACATAGCAAAGAAATCACGTCAGAGCATATTGCCGAGGCGCTGCAATTTAGGCAAAAAATAAATGACGTCTAGACAAAAATCCCTCGTCCGCCTGAGGCGGACGAGGGATAAAATCTTGGTCTGGTCATTTAGCCACCGATTTTATACATTCCGGTACCACAAACCGGACATTTGCCTTTCATTGCCGGTTTACCATTTTTCATGGTAACGCGCTCGGCGTTTGGATCTTCCCGTTTTGCTCGACATTTTACGCAATACATTTCTGCCATAGAACAGAGTCACCCCCTTCCCTTCAAGTACAGTTCATTTGCTCATGAACGCCAAAGCAATTTCTATACTGATAAATACAAAGCCAATAAGGACACTCTTTCGAATATCGTTAAGTAATAAAGAAGCTGGTTGGACGCTTGGGGCGTGTTTAAGATTTGGTGCATTAGAGTTTGATTTAAATGAAAACGTCAGACTCGAAGTGTCGAGATGGCGGTGCACTTCAGCTCGCAGTTTTTGTTTTTTGGTTTTTTTAGGCATCCAGATAGTAGATTTTCGAATTTCCTTACGGAAACCAAAACTTCTGCTCCTCCCAAAATGAATATAGTAGTTGCATTAAAGTGTTCATTCTGATTCAATTTTATTGAATTTTTCGAAAATTCACTACCTGGTAGCCTCGTCCCTGAGGTATATCACAAATTTTCTTACCTTGTCAATTGAGTAACAGAACGATTGACAAGCCGACTCAGAAATTCATACAATTGAAAGGTTACAGATACTTGGGGAGGCAGGGTGGGAGAGCTTATTTTTTTAATAGCAGGTTTTTTATGGTTAGCAACCTTAAGTTTTGTTATTTTACGGGCGATAAAAAATTATAACGAACTAACCCAGGGTGTTTCAGACAACACCCTATCTGAGGTATTGAATAAATTTATTGCAGAACAAAAAACAATCCGGAAAGATCACGCTCAGGTACTCGGGGAGATTTCCGAATTGAAAAAAGATTCGCTTAAATTTATTCAGAAAATCGGGCTGGTGCGTTTTAATCCTTTTTCAGACACAGGAGGAGATCAAAGCTTTGTAATTGCGTTACTCGATAATAAAAATAGTGGCATTGTAATTACGTCACTCTATGCGCGAACCGGTACGCGCTGGTATGTAAAAAAAATTGAAGCCGGCAAATCAATTCAGTACGAACTCTCAAACGAAGAGAAGGAGGCAATTAAAAAAAGCACATGAAACGAAAACCGATTATCTATATTTTTGCGGCAATCGCCTTGTATGTAGTTTCAGCAGGTCTTTCATATGCGGTATTTACCACTATCGGCGCGCAACCCACAAAAGTAGCTCTGGTGCCTGATCCATCGGGTGCACCGGGTAAATTTATTATCGATCCTTCCATTCCGCGGACTGAGAAATGTCCACTAAACGGAAAGCTTTTCACCAAACAGGAACGGGACGCCTGGGAAAAAGTCCGGCCGCTGGCAATCATGATTGAAAATCATCCGGAAGCACGTCCCCAGTCCGGACTTTCATTTGCTGATGTTGTCTATGAAGCGGTGGCTGAAGGTGGCGTCACCCGATTTATGGGTNNGGTGTGTATTATTGTGGAGTGGCTGCATTTAGCGATATCTGGATAGCTCCGGTGCGAAGCGCGCGCACGTATTATGTTGACTGGGTATCAGAATACGATGCGTTATATAACCACGTGGGAGGGGCCGGCAGATGTAATGATCCGACAGTCGATGAGCGCGCCAAAGCGCTCTGCCAGATTGAAAAATTCGGCATCAAAGATCTGGACCAGTTTTATTTGAAACTCGGACCTAAGGCTTGTCGCCGGAACGTAACCCGATTGGATCATGAAGTGGCGTGGGAGCACACGGTTGAGTGTAATGTAAAAGCTCTCTACACTGAAGCCGGGATGCGCAACTGGACTAACGTTGACGAAGAAGGTGTGGCCTGGGATGAGTCATTTACGCCGTGGAAATTCAAAGAAGAAGCAAATAGCAGCGAACGGGGTACGGTGAATTCAATCTCATTTGTACACTGGGAGGGTTATGACGGACAATTCGGAATTCAGTGGGAATATGATACTGGCACCAACTTTTATAAACGTGCCATGGCCGGTCAATCACACTCGGATTTTATTACCAAAGAACAGCTGACAGCCAAAAATATAGTGATTCAGTTTTCCAAAGAAACCGATGGCGTTGATGAGCACGCCCATGTGCTCTACGACACCTTAAAGGGTGGTAAAGCATTGGTATTTCAGGACGGTAAGGTAATTTCCGGCACCTGGAAAAAAAGCAAACGCACCGCGCGGACGATTTTTTATGACGAGAAAGGCAAAGAAATAAGTTTTAATCCCGGGCAGATTTGGATTGAAGTTATTGCAACTGGTGCTAAAATAACATACTGAACAAAGAGACCCGAGGCTTGCTATTCGTAATTAATTGATTTTGTGTTATTCTTCACTTGACGCGTTCAACTGCTTTCTGCCTCGCTTTAACAACATATGCTTGAAGACATTATTATTTCCCGAGTCCGGGTAAAAGTGTTAACGCTTTTTTTATCAAGTCCAGGACGGATGTTTTATGTCCGGGAAATAGTGCGCGCGACGGAAGAAGAAATCAACGCCATCCGGAGAGAGCTCGCCCACCTTGAAAAGTGCGGCATGCTCTCAAAAGAAAGCCGGGCAAATCGCATTTATTATAACTTTCGCAAAGACTATCCGCTCTACTTTGAATTTCTGGAACTGATTACCAAAACTACCGGGTTAGGCGGGAATATTCTCAAAAACCGGATGAAGCTCGGCAAAGTCAAATTTGTCATGCTGTCCGGTCGTTTTATCAGGGCGCTCTCCCCGCTTTCAAATACGGTCGATTTACTGGTAGTTGGAAGCGTTGTACTGCCGGAACTGGCCCAACTGGTACGAGCAGAAGAAGACAAGCGAAAGCGGGAGATCAACTATACCGTCATGACTCAGGAAGAATTTGAATTTCGTAAACGCCGACGTGATCCGTTTATCCTGTCAATATTTGCAGGTTCCCGGGTCATGATCATTGGAGATGAGGAAGAGCTGGTATCCTGATTATGAAAGCGTCGCGGCGAGCCTTACTATTAATAATCTTGATTACGGTTGTTGCGTTCATTATCGATTTGCCGGAAGGACTGCCGGTACAATTTACTGCAGGCCCAATTAAGGTTAATCGTATTGTCAGTCCGCCCCATATACAAATTCCCCAGCTGGGGATTGACCGCAAAATTGAAACGCATCTGGGGCTTGATTTGCAGGGCGGCATGCAGCTGGTATTGGAAGCAGAAATGCAGGATGTTCCCAAAGAGTCACGCACGCAAGCTTTAGAAAGTGCACGTGAGGTAGTGGAACGGCGGGNNCGGCGGGTTAATTTTTTTGGGGTTTCCGAGCCCGTGGTGCAGACTGCCCAGGTGAATGATAGTTACCGGATCATTGTCGAACTGCCGGGACTGACCAACCCTGAGCAGGCGGTTGAACTCATCGGTCAAACTGCGCAGCTTGAGTTCCGGGAGTATATCGAAAACGCTTCTCCTTCAGGGCAGCTTGATTTTTCCGAAGTCACGAAACCCACTGGAATTACCGGTAAAGATCTGAAGCGCGCCCAACTGGCGTTTGATAGTCAAACCGGAGAACCAATCGTAGATTTTGAATTAACGCCTGAGGGCGGGAAAAAATTCGGAGAAGTCACTACCCGGCTGGTGGGTAAACCACTGGCAATATTTCTTGACGACTTGCCGATCAGTTCTCCGGTCGTTCGGCAACCGATTACTGACAGTCGCGGTACTATTTCCGGTGGTTTTACTATTGATGAAGCCAAAAAATTAGCCTTACAACTTTCGGCAGGAGCTTTGCGNNGTATCGGTTGAAAAA
The DNA here is from genome assembly GCA_003524845.1 of Patescibacteria group bacterium. Classification (GTDB taxonomy): domain Bacteria; phylum Patescibacteriota; class Microgenomatia; order UBA10105; family UBA10105; genus UBA10118. Next base: position 188 of record DQGR01000066.1, on the reverse strand, counting down.
AGTATCCGGGCCGGACTCATCGGTCTCGGGTTTGTCGCGGCCTTTATGATTCTCTACTATGGATCTCTGGGGTTAATCGCTGATACCGCCCTGATTATTTATGGTCTGATTACCTTTGCGCTTTTTCGTCTGATTCCAATTACGTTGTCGCTGCCGGGAATTGCCGGATTTGTACTTTCAATTGGTAT
>DQGR01000004.1 GCA_003524845.1 Patescibacteria group bacterium | reverse complement strand
TTTGCCACAATTGAACAGCAGGCAAATCCACATCTGCGAGGGTTACCAATCGCAGTAGCGGCGTACACGACTCCCCGCGGTTGTATTCTCGCGCCATCAATTGAAGCCAAACGTTTTGGAGTCAAAACCGGCATGCAGGTCCGGGAAGGAAAAAGTTTATGCCCGCATCTGCTCATTCTTCCATCTGACCCGCCGAAATATCGTTTCGTGAACCAGGCGTTAACCAAACTTTTTAATGAATACACCCCCGCGGTTTCAATCCGCTCAATTGACGAGATGCTCCTAAATTTCACTCAATTTCCCCCTCTTAAAATAAGAGGGGGTCAGGGGGAGTTATGTAATTTACACTTAATAACTATTGCTCGAGAGATCAAAACCCGCATTAAATCTGAAATTGGCGAGTGGCTGACCGTATCAATCGGCATCGCAACCAATCCCTATCTTGCCAAACTTGCCGCCGGACTGCATAAGCCGGACGGCCTTGATGAAATCAACAGTCAAAACATTTTGCCGGTTTTATCAGCGCTGAAACTGATAGATTTACCCTACATCAAAGAACGTAATCAAATCCGTCTCAATTCTGTCGGCATTAAAACTCCGATTGATTTTTATTATGCGACTCAACCACAACTTAAAGCCGCATTTCAATCAATTAACGGTTACTACTGGCACTTGCGATTACATGGCGAAAATATTGATGAAGTTGAATGGCAACGTAAATCAATTGGACATCAATATGCCCTGCCCAAACGCACCAGTAATGTCACCGAGGTTGAGCAACTCTTGTGTAAATTAATTGAAAAAGTGGGCAGGAGACTACGAAGAAATAACTTGACTGCGCAGGGTATTCACTTGAGTTTGGGTTATGATCACGGTTACTGGCACAAAGGGCGAAAATTAGTTGAACGTATATACACTACGGCTGACCTATTTAATGCCAGTAAGCAATTGCTTCGTGAGGCTTTACCGCTGAAACCAGTGCGCAGCCTTTCAGTCACTTGTTTTAATCTGGCAGAAAACCTCTATACGCAAACCTGCGTTTTTACTGACGAAGTAAAAAAACGTGCACTTACCCAGGCGCTTGACCGCATCAATGACCGTTGGGGCGAATTTTCAATAGCTCCGGCAACGATGCTCGGCATTCACCGGGAAGGAAAAGTCCTTGATCGAATTGCCTTTAGCGGTGTCAGGGATCTGGCTGAGGTAGTGTTGAAAGAAGACGAATCTCTGCAACGGGAAGATTATATAACTACGCTTTAGTGGGTGACCTGCGCAAGGGGTGTCCCCATCTGAGCTTCACTTGTTTGATCCCGTCAATCTTTTTGAATATATGGAGGCGGGAGAGTTTGAAGCGAAATTTGGGAGAAGCACGCGGCAGGACCCGCAAATAAATTACATCTCCAGACTCGCCCACAAGTACCAGCAAGCCCAACTGCGGTATGGCCGCCATGTATTAGAAATCCCGGTCGCTTTTTCCTGAGTTAACGGTTTTTCGATTTTGTAAAGGCGCACAATCGCGTTTTTTAAACCCTGATCGCCAAATGAAAATATATCTTCTCGAGCCAAAGTAAACATCAGGAACATTTCTGCGCTCCACCTGCCAATACCTTTTACTTGCGTTAAGTGTTTAATTACTGCCTCATCATCCCAAGTATGAATTTGCGCAAAGTTTAAGGTTTGACTACGGACTTTTTCTGCCAGATCTTTAATGTAACTTACCTTGCTGTAAGAAATCCCCACCCCGCGAATAATTTCATCAGACAATCGCAGGACGCTTTCCGGAGTATACGGTAAAACTGAAAATAGCGTATTAAACCGACCGATAATCGTATCAGCCGCTTTACCCGAGAGCTGCTGATTTATTATTGCTTCGACTAAGCTTTTGAAATAATCCTGGCGCGGTTTCCAGATTGGTTTAGGCACTTTTTGAATAATGGGCGCAAGCACCGGATCAATAGTTTGTAAATAAATGGCAGGATCAGTTGTGTTCACTACTTTGAAACTACAGTTGTTTTTCTATCATTTTCGGTAGCAATTCTAAATACAGCATATAATTTCGCTTATCCTTCTGTTTTCCGTACCATGAATTTCCCGGGGTGCAGCAACTATACTGCATCTCCAACAGTGAGCAAAAACTCTTTTTCATCAAAATAGCCTTTTGCATGCGCCTCGTCTTTGGTAACACAGCACAACACTTCACTATGAGCGCTTACGGCATCAACAAGTTCAATGAATTCAGAATTAGAGTGCAACTGGGCTTTCGTCAGGAGATGAACTCGGAGAAATTGAAGGTAGTGCGCTTGGTGTGGCTATTGCTGACGGGCTGGCAATGAGAGAAGCGCTGGGGGTCGCAAGCGGATTTTTGTTAAAGACGCCGGTTGCCTTACCTGGAATGATGTGAATTCGTTTAGCGATAATTCCACCCCCTTCATTTAAATCACCAACTGCCGCAATTCGCATTCCTACGCTGAGTGATGCGAGTGTCGCGCTGCCTGAAGCTTCACTGGCCTTTTGGTGAATTATCGTTTGCTCGCTTACAATCACTATATACGTCCGGTCACGCTGAATCTGGTGTGTGAGGGTCAATGTGTTCCCTTGAATATTCGTAATAACTCCCATCACGGCCCTGCGTTTCAGTTGAGCGGAACTGGAAGCTTCTTTCACAAAGATTTTTTTCACTTTAAGTTTTGCCCCGCGAGTTGCCACAGCGCTATCTGAACTGATCAACGCAATTAAATCTTTCAGCTTCAGTGTTCCTAGTTTTACTGGCTTATTATTCGCACCAATTACTTTTGTAGTCTTATCAATGAGTGCTTCTGTTTTTTGCTTGTTCTTTTTGTTTTCAATTATGACTGAATTTTCCGTGACTGTATCCAAGGAACCTATAGTTACTTTTTGTTCAACGGCTTTTTGCGCTTCCTTTTTTTGCTGTCCCGGCGCCTGGTTTGATTTACCCTGACCATGTAACGGCGTAACTACTAGTAAAAATAGCGCCAGTAATATTCCTGTTTTGATAAACAACTTGGACATATTATGTTTCAGAATCATACACGAGATCCATAGACTGACTTTTCTCAGTTCCATCTTCGCCAAAAACAGTTACGGTAAGCGAATTTATACCATTTACTAGTGTAATAGTACTTTCAAACATCCCGCCCGCATCGCTTTGCACTGAATTCTCATCCGTTTCGGTAAATAGCATTACCGTAGTATTTGGTAACGTTTTCCCGGTAACGAGAATTTCCTGGTTAACTGATAGTGTCCCATCAGCAGGACTCGTCAATTCAAGTGTCAGCGTCTGCGCAACGGGATTTGGGGAAGTCGTAACAGAAGTTGCAGGTTGTTGGAAAGTAAATGGCCGAAACCAGATAAAAGCGGCGACTCCCAGACTTATCAGTACTCCAAGCGCAATAAAAAAAATGGGCGAAATTTTCTTTGGGGGTGGTACGGCTGAAAATTGCCGGCTGCTTTCTGATGTTTTATTTGCAGTTGATGGAACTGAAACCTGATCCATAATTAAATAAATTGTAATAAATAATTTACACTAATGCAAGCACTAACGTAAGCACCTCAAAAAACTGTTATGCATCTTTAGTTTTTCCCTTAATGTTCGTGAGTAACATCATTGGCATACACATTTCCACATTCACTACATTTAAATTTCTCACTAAAAGGTTGCCCCTGCATCGTGCAACCGTCTGCGCCACATTTAGTCAAACCTGCCTGGAACTGTTCGTCACTTATTTCCGCCCCACAGGTACCATCACACACATGAACTTTAGTAACCATATTCACCTCCTTAAAAACATTTTTGTACAGTGACTATTATAACTTGTTTTTATGTTAACTTAATTTTTATCACGAATTTGGATAATAAAAACGTTTCCCAGCAAATCTTAAGTATAAACATAGAGTCTGGTGCGAAACTATACA
>DQGR01000104.1 GCA_003524845.1 Patescibacteria group bacterium | reverse complement strand
CAAAAAGCCAATCCGGATTTAAATTACGCCGGTACCGTCTACAACGCGGTTGACACCAACAAGTTTGCATTTTCTGCAACACACCAGAATTATGTTTTATATCTGGGTTCAATTGGCAAAAACAAAAATCCCCGTGACGCAATTCTGGCAGCACAGCAAGCCGGGGTACAAATGTTCATTGGCGGCAGGATTAAAGATACCAAGTATTACGAATCTGAAATCAAGCCGCTCGTCGACGGCACACAGATCCAGTGGTTGGGTGAAAAACACGTCGAAGAGATAATCAAACTGTACCAGGGAGCCAAAGCATTTTTGTTTCCGACCTTATGGGAAGAACCATTTGGATTGGTGTTAATTGAGGCCATGAGTTGCGGGACCCCGGTGATCGCGTATCCCCATGGCGCAATTCCGGAAATTGTAACAAATGGAAAGGTCGGATTTCTCGTTAACTCAGTTGCGGAAATGGCAGCAAAGATAAAGGAGATTGACACGATTAAACGTGAAGATTGCCGAAAACGAGTGGAGGAATTTTTCAGTATTGAACAGATGATTAATAAATACGAAATCCTGTTACGTAAAAATTGAAATGAAAATTGGTTTATTACTCCCATCACTGTTGATGACACCCCGGTACGACGACCGGATTTTTGCCCCAAAGTCACTCTTTATCTCATTAGTAAATGGACTGGTTGACCGCGGTCATACCGTATACGTCTATTCTGCTTCAAATGTCAAAACAAAAGGAATTTTAATCGCAGGAGATGAGGAATTGGAACGAGAAAGGTTGCCTTCAAAAAAACTGGGACTCGACCATTCGGTCATGCTTATGCGGTATAAACCACTGACGATTGAATACGAAGTGGACTTGACTGCGAAAGCCTTAAAACACGCACAAGCGGCAAAACTTGATATTATGCACACCTATCATGATTTTTTAATCCGGTACTTTGCCCAGCTTGTTCCACAGTTGCCACTTGTGTATACACTTCATGATGCTCTGCCTTCTGCCGATACACTGGAAGGCTGGCGGCTTGACCATTTTTCGCACGAAAACTACGTTGCTATAAGCCAAAACCAGGCAGATGAATACCGGAAGCGGGTGCATGTAACCGGAGTTGTTTACCACGGTTTAGACGCGGAAACGTCTTCTTTTTCAACACAAAAAAGTAATTATCTGGCATTTTTGGGCCGTTTAGTACCGGAAAAAGGAGCGCTTGATGCGGTTGAAGTAGCACGACGATTATCCCTACAGCTAAAAATCTCGACCAGCAAGTTTTATTATGGGAATCCTTACTTTGTTAATCGTGTCAAACCACATGTCGATGGGAAAATAGTTTCACTTTTGGGATTCCTGCGCGACGATGAAAAAACTAATTTTTTAAAGCATGCCCGCGCGTTCCTATTTCCGATTCACTGGGAAGAACCGTTTGGGATGGTGATGCTCGAAGCTTTGGCCTGTGGCACACCGGTCGTTGCCTATAATTACGGTAGCGTGCCGGAAATTATTAAAGATGGGATCACCGGTTTTATCGTAAATGATGATAGTGCAGGGGCGAGGCAGGGTAAGTGGGTGATTGAAAAACGCGGTGTGGCTGGGCTCGTTGAAGCAGTTAAACGTATCTCAGAAATTGATCCGCATGCCTGCCGCCGGCACGTGGAGGAAAATTTTACCATAGAAAAAATGGTTCAGGGATATGAGGCGGTGTACCAAAAAGTACTGCAAAGCAAATCGTAGTCAATTTCTTCAGACTTCTACCTGCTCAACTAATCGATTATAATGACTTCCATGCTGGTTGTTCACGTAGCCTTTGAATGCGCGCCAATTTATAAAACTGGGGGTTTGGGAGATGTGGTGGGGTCATTACCGGTGTACGAAGCAAAGCTTGCTATCAAAACACTGGTCATGATTCCGGCTTATGCCTGGGTTCCGCGCTTAAGTACGTTACCTGGGTCAAAGGTGGAAGTTTTGTATATTGACGGGAGTCGGCTTGATAAGCCAAATAAAAAGCACGATCCCAAAATCCAGGGACCGAAGTATGCGGAATTTTGTCTCAACGTCATTTCAGAACTGAAGCGCCGCGGGATCGTGCCGGACATTTTACACTGCCATGATTGGCACACGGCGCTGATTCCGTTTTTGCTCAAAAAAAGACCAGATCCCTTTTTCAAGATTACAAAAACCTTACTGACGATTCACAACATTGCGTATCAGGGTAAATTTCCCGTTAAATATTTTTTATATCCAGAGACGCAACAGTTTACGGAGTTGGTTGGAGACAATAGTAAACGTGTAAATTTTCTCAAGCTCGGCATGCAGTCTGCTGATTTTATTTCAACTGTTTCACCCGCTCACGCCCAGGAAATCCGCAAGGGGAATGCGGGATTTGGGTTGTCCCGCGTGCTTCGGCACAAGCGCGGTCGCTTCCTTGGTATTTTAAACGGGATTGATTATAATGTCTGGAATCCGGCGCCTGATGGGTATGTATACGAGAAATATACGCGGCAGTCCGTATTTTCCGGCAAACTTACCAACAAAGTTAAATTACAGCAACAACTGGGACTGACCGTGAATAAAGATATTCCGCTCTATGGTTTTATCGCGCGTTTATCAAGTCAGAAAGGGGTGGATTTACTGACTCCGCTCATTTCCGAATTACCCCGGGAACGATTACAACTGGTACTATTAGGTACCGGTGACCATAAGATAGAAAAAATGCTCAATGAGTTTAACCATAAAAATTTTGCGCCGTGGATTTCAGTCAACTTGCGTTTTGATGAACAACTTGCACACCGGATTTATGCGGCCAGTGACTTTTTCCTGATTCCTTCCCACTATGAACCGTGCGGACTGACGCAAATGATTTCCATGGTATACGGAACGATTCCGGTGGCCTCAGCAGTCGGCGGGCTCGTCGATACGATCAAAGACGGCAGAACCGGATTTTTATTAAAGTCAACCACTTCTGAAAGCCTGCATCAGGCAATCCGGAGAAGCCTGGCATTATGGGAAAACACGCTTGAGTATCGCGGCATGGTTGCCCGGGTCATGAAGCAGGATTTTTCCTGGGATAAAAGTGCCACCGAGTATGTCCGATTGTACCGGCGTATTCTAAGTCTATGACATATCAAAATCTGACGATTGGCGGCACGTTTGATCACTTTCACGAGGGGCACGAGGCAATGCTTACCAAAGCTTTTCAAGTCGGAGACACGGTCTGGCTGGGAATTACAACTGATGAGTTTGTCAAACGCATTGAAAGTAAACGGTTGCCATTTCCCAATTATCTTGAGCCGTTTGCAACGCGAAAAACGGTGGTTGAAACTTTTCTTGTGCAGCATAAATTTTCAGCGCAGGCCAAGATCGTGCCGATTACTGACCGCTTTGGCACGACGCTGACGGATCAAAAGTTAGAAACGATTGTGGTTTCACCGGAGACTGAGCCGGTTGCGCGCGAGATTAATCAGCTACGAATTGAAAAAGGCTGGAAACCTTTACAAATTATTCTGGTTCCCTGGGTATTGGCGCAGGACAAAAGTCCAATCAACTCAATCCGGATTCGCGCAGGTGAGATCAGCCGAACCGGTGAATTATTTTCCGTGGCCGCAAGTTGGGGTAGACGAAATCTGCCTGACGTACTGCGCCAAAAATTGCAGCAACCACTGGGAGAGTTATTTAGCTTGGAAAATTATGACGAAGCGGGTCCTGCCGCGCGCCAGCCCCAGTTTCGTTCCAAACTCTCCCGATCTTCATTTAAGTATTTAAAAGATTATCGGGATCAAACAGGTGGAGCTTCAACTGGGGCTCCCCGACGCGCGTCACCCGCTACTCTCCTAAATTTCTTAGCAGAATCTGTTCTCGCGCCGTCAGTTCAATTGACAGGTTTACCAGTCATGGTGATCGCAGTGGGAGATGCAGTGACGCAGTCGCTCATTCGTGCAGGATTTATTCCGCAGGTTTCTGTCATAGATTTCCATATTGCCCGAAAAAAAGTATTTCAAATCCTTGCCGACTTCAAGTTTCCTACTGTTGCCGTAACGAACACTATTGAAAATACCGCCGGCACGCTGAGCGCAAAAGGATTTACCACACTCAAAGAATTAATTACCGGTGCCAAGTATCCGGCAGTGCTTGAGGTGCAAGGAGAAGAAGACCTGTTGACTTTATTCGCAATTCTCGCCGCACCACTCGAATCATTAGTCATTTACGGCCAACCGGGAGAGGGGATTGTGGCAGTTTCAGTTACCGAAGCAAAGAAATGGGAGATAAAGGGGTATATTGATCAGTTTGTGGTTTGAATTTGACAAAGTGGATAAAAAGGCCTCTTAATCTTTTTAAGAGAATTGAATTATGAAAATAGAAGAAGACCGATTCGTGACTTTAAGGGAACGACAATTAGTAACTATTATTGGTAATTCAATGGCTTTTGCCGTTGGAATGGCTGATGTTGATTTTAGGCAACAAGCGCTTTCCGAATATTTAACAGAATATCAGAAAATAATTAATAAGCTAGCCGAACCGCCGGAAGCGGGGGTAAGCGAAAGACGCCGATTATTGAAGTACGGAATATTACTTGATGACATCTTCCCAGGTTCTGATAACAGTTTTACCTCCGTGCTTGGTGTGCAGGGCGTAAAAGATTTTCGTAATACTTTGATTGGAATATTTGGTGAATGTATAAGTGCAGAACCAAGCCGTATGAACTCGGACCCTTCAAGAACATCGTGGCCAGTACATACTGTTTTAAGACCAAGCGAAGTAATTTCTCTCATTACAGTGTATGGACTTCAGGATGGGGTATCAAATGACTATAAACGGGCAGCAGAAATTTTAACTACCCATCCACAAACTGTTTATCAACATACTAGTTCGAGTCTCCATTTCTTAAAACGAAGAAAAGAATTGCAATCCTTTAGAGAAAAACTTCAAGGTTAGTGAAACTTGTGTTCCCCTTGCAAAATCATCCCGGCTCTGGTTTAATTAGTAAACCAAAAAAAGGAGAATTATAATGCAAAATGTGCCTACCAATCGGCTCGTGCCAGTGTTAGTAATTTTACTCATTGTCGCTTCGTTTTTACTTGGATCTCTCTACACTAAGGTGCAATACTATGAAAAGGGTGGTACAGCGGTAGCTGCTGCCGGAACCGGTGGCACGGTGGCCGGAACCGGAACTCAACCTGCCGCCGCAGCTCCTGAAGCACCTTCGGCGCCGGTCAACATTGATGTGACTGATTATCCGCGTCTGGGAAATAAAAACGCCAAAGTCGCAATTGTCGAGTTTACCGACTACCAGTGCCCATTTTGTGAGCGGTTGTTTACTGATGCCTTCCCGAAAATTAAAAAAGAATATATAGATACCGGAAAAGTGCAGTACATGGTGCGTGATTTTCCGCTGTTTCAAATCCATCCGCAGGCGCAAAAAGCTGCTGAGGCTGCCAACTGTGCCAAAGACCAGAACAAGTTCTGGGAAATGCACGACAAACTGTTTAGCAATCAGAGCGCCTTGCAGATTGATGACTTGAAAAAATACGCACAGGAGTTAGGTATGAATACCGGTACGTTTAACAGTTGTCTTGACTCGGGTAAATATACAGACAAAATTAAAAAAGACCAGACTGACGGCGAAGGTTTAGGCGTGCGCGGCACACCGGCTTCATTTATCGGTACCATAAACGGAAATACGGTGAACGGTTCCCAAATTTCCGGTGCAGTGCCATTTGAGACATTTAAGGCGACGATTGACGGGTTGTTGTAATTAAGTGAAACTCCTTTGTCATGCTGAACTTGTTTCAGCATCTCGAGAGTTAATAACTCAGGGGATCCCGAAACAAGTTCGGGATGACAGAACAATAAACCGATGGTATGACCTTCCATCATCATTCCTCAGAAACCATAGCCCAACACGCGGCGCAATTTATTATTCAAGAGTTACGAATCTATTTAGCTTCGGGTAAATCGCTGTTGCTTCTTTCCGGTGGGTCAGTGGGAAAACAAGTTGTTCCGGTACTTGCCCGATTGCTTCTGGAAATTCCGCAAGAACTGGTTGCAAATCTGACACTTGGACTGGTTGACGAACGCTTTGGTCTTCCCAGGCATGGTGACAGTAATATGCTGGTGATTAAGAAAAGCGGTCTGGTCGAAATTATTGCGCGAAATGGTGGAGTAGTTGCGTGGCCGCTGAATGCTGATTTATTAACTATTGAGACAACTGTTAAAGCTTACAATTCGCAAATTACCCGACTTTTCAACAGCTGTAAAGGTCGAATACTTGGAGTATTCGGAATTGGAGCAGATGGGCATACTGCTGGTATAAAGCCATTGGCTGAAATATCTTATAAACAACTATTTGTGAGCTCACCGGCATTGGTAGTCGGGTATCGCGCCGAGGACTATGAACGAATCACTTTGACTCCGGTTGGCATAAGTAAAATCACCACTGCAGTCATTTATGCAACTGGTGAGCAAAAGCAGGCAGTTCTGGAAAAATTAGTCGGCCAAACTGAATTTAATGAACACGAATTTCCGTCAGGCGTTTTCAAACAACACCAAAATGTGCACGTTTTTACAGATAAGCTTGTTTAATTGTTAGATTGTTGAATTGTTACATTGTTAACTCCTCCTAACCTTCTCTTACAAAGAGGAGAAATTCCCTCTCTTAAGATAAGAGAGGGTTAGGAGGAGTTATGAACTTAAGTAAAAGAAACACTTCAATGGGCATTAATTAATTCCTTTTCAAGGAACTCTAAATCCGCTATAGTACTTTTTGTGGATACGCAAATTCCAGGAAAAATCACTTCGCCGTTTGTGATGGTTATCTTTGGTGTAACAGGTGACCTGACGCAGCGCAAACTCATTCCGGCGCTCTTCCACTTATTCCAGAAAAAGCTTTTGCCAGAGCGTTTTTATATCGTCGGCTTTTCCCGGCGGCCGTATACAAGCGAAGATTTTAAAGAATTCCTGGAACAGGCGATCAAGAAATACCACCAGCATAATTTTTCGGAAAGTCAGTGGCATGAGTTTATTGGCAAGTGCTATTACCAGCAAGGAGACTTTGGGGAAGCACAAGGTTATCTTGATTTGATCGGTAAATTAAAAGAATTTGATGACTTTTTGTCCTCATGCGTGCCACGTTTCTTTTACTTGGCTACTCCGCCTGATAATTACCCGGAAATCCTCAAATACTTACATTCGACGAAACTTTCCGAAGGTTGCCTGCCCGCATCGCTACGCCAAGCGTTGCCGGCGGGCGGACAAGGTTCAGACAAGTGGACCAAAATTATGATTGAAAAGCCGTTTGGCAAAGACCTTGATGATGCGACGAAACTTGATGAAAAGCTAGCCCAGTTTTTTAATGAGGAACAGATCTATCGAATTGATCATTATTTAGGAAAGGAAGCTGTGCAAAATATCCTGGCGTTTCGCTTTGGCAATACGATTTTTGATCCGGTCTGGAATAACCGTTTTATTGATCATGTCCAGATTACGATCGCCGAAAACTTAGGTGTGGAAACGCGCGGTAACTTTTTTGAAGGCGTCGGGACTTTGCGCGACATGGCCCAGTCGCATTTACTCCAGCTCATGACTGCCATCACCATGCGCGAGCCACAGCGGCTGGATGCGGAAGGCATACGAGATGCGCGTACCGCAAGCATCAAGGAAATTGTTTGCATTGAACCTGCACAAGTAGAAACGCGTATTGTGCGCGGTCAATATGGAAAAGGAAATAGTTACACATCCGGCAAAAATGAGCAATTACTGAGTTATCGCAAGGAGCGCAATGTCAGTCCGGTTTCCAATACCGAAACGTTTGTGGCGCTTAAATTATTTACGACTGATGGATTGTGGGATGGCGTGCCGTTTTATTTACGCACCGGTAAGCGTTTGCAGCGCAAAGCGACTGAAATTGCAGTCATTTTTAAAGAGCCAAAGCTAAAAATGTTGGGGAAAGGCGAAAAGGAAGTAGTCGCCAATACCTTGACGTTTCAAATCGAGCCAACACAAGGAATTGAACTTACTTTAAATGCGAAAAAAGTAGGCTTTGAACGGATTTTTAATCAGGTGCCGATGAATTTTACCTATCGTACGCCCGACGGTTTGCCTGAGGCGTATGAAAAATTACTGGTTGACGTGATGCGGGGCGACCAGACATTATTTACACGGACTGATGAAGTGCAGGCGTCATGGAAACTGATTTCCCGAATTAGCCAGCGTTGGCAAGAAGAAAAAGATCCGGGTTTTCCCAATTACCCGGCCGGCAGTTGGGGACCGAAGGCAGCGGAAGAATTAATTCAAAAAGATGGAAGGGCGTGGATCTTACAATAAAATATGATGCTCGTTCTTGTTCGCAAAGCGACTCCTCAGGAAATTACGCAAATGGCTGCATATTACGACGGCTACATTAAAGTAGTTATCGATATTGAAAAAAAAGTCTTAGTCGGAGGCGCTGAAAAACATGTAGATGAAGAAAAAATTTTACTTAAAATCGGCTCGCAGCAGGAAAATCTCTGGGGTGGTGGGATTGATTGGGAAACGAAAGAGATTGACTATAATTCAATGATAAACTTGCGTCCGCTGCAAAATAACCCGAGTCGTGATATTCTTGCAACTGAAATCCGGACTAAATTCCATGCTATACTGACTGAATTACTGCTCTAATATGTCAAATACCAGGCAAACAATTTTAGATATTGCGATGAACCTGACCCGTATTGGTAACTGGGCAGCTGATGACTTTGCAGGTAAGCAAAAACGGATTCAGCAGTTTTTAATGCAAACCGATGGTTATCTCAGTACAATTTCCGTTACTCAACTCCCACCAAAGCTTAGTTCCACAATGACTAGATTTATCAATGAGTATTGTCAATGCAATACAGTTACGTCAATAGTTAACCCATCTGATTGGGCTGATATTATGTTGACGTGGGGAATAATACTCACTCATAGAGCAAAGTTGTTAACTAGTTAATTATTTATGCATGTTACTATTATCGGCCTCGGCCGCATTGGAAAAAATGTCTGTCTGCATCTACTGGAGCAGGGGGTAGAGGTTGTTGCCTACAACCGCAGCCGCGATGATGTGGATGAGGTGGTGGCAAAAGGCGCGGTTGGTGCGTATTCTTTGGAAGAAATATTTCCAAAGCTAAGCTTTGGTTCAGATAAGCCTGTTGTGGTGCTCCTCTACGTACCGGCAAAAGTGGTGGATGAGGTGTTGCTTGGAGTAACGCCCCCTAACCCCCTCTTAAAAAGAGGGGGAACTCCCTCCTTTCGTGAGGGAGGGTTGGGGAGAGTTAGTAGTTTAATAAGTATTTTTCCTAAAGGCTCCATCGTGATTGACGGCGGCAACTCGTTTTTTAAAGATTCGCAGCGGCGTTACGAGTTACTTAAAGCAAAAGGCTTGCACTTTCTCGATATGGGTACGAGCGGTGGGATTGAAGGCGCCAGAAACGGTGCCTGCCTGATGGTTGGCGGAGATAAAAAGGTTTATGAGCAAGTTGCACCATTACTTAGTAAAATTTCCCAAAAAGACGGATTTGGGTACGTAGGACCTGCAGGAAGTGGTCACTTTGTAAAGATGGTGCATAATGCGGTTGAGTATGGAATGATGGGAGCACTCGCCGAGGGATTAAATATAATTCAAAAATCAAAGATCAAAAATCAAAATGAAAGTGGAAATGATTATAGACCGAATTTACAAAAAATTGCCAGGATCTGGGCGCATGGCAGTATTGTTTCCGGACATCTTATGAACATGGCAGTGCGAGCGCTCGAAAAAGATCTGCAGTTGCAAGAGTTATCCGGACAAGTGCCCAAAGGTGAAACAGAAGCAGAAATGGAATGGCTGGAATCGTTGGGTCAACCGATGCCTGTCATCTCAGCAGCCCGAAAGGAACGCGTTGATTCCAGAAAAAATCCGTCATTTATTGGTAAAGTCATTGCAGCACTTCGAAGAGAGTTTGGGGGACACGCAGTAAAAAATGATACTCTATGACTGACATACCACTAAACATTGAAAATCCGCATTCGCAAAAAGGTTTGCTATCTCTCATTCGCCCAGGTGTTGAACGGGAACGAGTGCTTTACCTGAAACGGATTCGTGATACGTTAACCGCCAAGATTCCCCAGGCTGCTGATTTGCCGCTTACGTATTTAGGTTCAGGTGGAGATCTCCGCAGCGCACTTATTGTATCTGATCGGCCGGCAGACACATACCTTATTCTGATTAACGATACGCACTTTTTAAACCATGCTGACCAGCCACCGTATACACTCAAAGAAATTGAAGAAGTATGGAGACATGAAATTAACAGTGGACATTTTACTCCACAGCACAATATCGAACCGGGTAAACAGATGCTGTTTCAACTCTACCAGCTGGGAATTGAGCCAATGATGGTGCGTAAGAAGGTACATGCGGATGGTTCTGCGGCTCTTGAGTTTTCAGTTCCCGAGTTAACAAACGACCAGGAGCGCAACGTAAGGATTGACTATCTGAATCAGCGAATTGCCAGTACCACAGATTTTGCAAATGCCCTGGCACAATTAAACGTGTCTGAAACTGGATTGCTGTGTAAAGCCCAGACCGGCGGCATTATTTTGAAGTTGCTTCAAGAATGGTCGCGGCAAAAAGCAGATAGTTTAATTTTACCTCCCTCCTATCTCGTAATTGATGATCTGCAAATGTATGCTGGACATGACTTGACGCAAAGAGAAGAACAGGAGTTATTTCCAGGTTTTACGATTGTTGCCGATATTCGCGATCAAAAAGTGGAACTGGGATATAGTTGGCGGGAAAGTGGAGAAGAGACGTATAAAAGCAGATTTGTAATCTACCAGCGGCGCCGCGAGTTCGGGGGACATACGGTAAAATGAATTGCCGTATTAAACAGAAGGTGTGGGATTACCCTGATAGATACTAATTCGTTGCGCTTTTAGAACTGCAGCAATACGTTTACTTATGGTATTTTCATGTCCGGACTTCTCTTTTGCTTTCGATTTTGCATCCAGGGTTAGAAAGAACCAACCAGTTTCTCCTGAATCTAAGTGTAATAAGGCAAAGAGTGCCTGTTTGGAGGCCGGCTTAGTTTCCTGTCGATCCCGTTCCTGACAAAGGGCAACTGCCTGTGCTACATAAATTTTCTCAATTTCCATAACCGGCGGGCCTTTTTCAATTCGTATCCGTGAAATAATCTGTTCTTCCAATTCCGAATCTAAATCAGGTGATAAACGACTCGCTTGTACTGTTAATGCGGTTATTTTTCTGCCTATTCCTTTATCAGATGGAAACAGCCACTCCAGTGGATGTTCAAAAATTCGCGCTTCCATCCTACTGCTAGAATAGTACACATCCGGGGAAAAAGGGGAAGACTTTTCAAATATTTGTGAACGGATTTCGCCGAAGTATTTAGTATATACAGCAGAAACAAGCCGTTCTCGAGTTACTGCCTGTAGTGGAACAGGAGTTATGTTATGCCAAAGAAATTGACCAGTGGGTAAATTAACCATTGCTTGCGCGCTTACAATTTCCTGTGCGCCATTCTGTAGTACTGCTATTTCTATCAACGGTTCTCCGTCTTTTGTTTCTGAGATAAGGATGCGACATGGTTTTGCAGGTTTACCGGGATGTAGTGAAGGAAGTATTTGGACAAATCCATCTACAAAATATCCAGTTCCATTAACAGTGAGTTCAAACTGTTCTTTCATGTCGGCATTTTACCTTACTCCAATCAGTTAGACAAATTTCAGAAAACCTATTACAATGCCAGTATGATTTACCTTGGTTCTGATCACCCAGTAGAACGCTCGCCGTTCCCGTGGTCTACGTCCACGCGTCACGGTGTCGCGCCTGCCTGCCGGCAAGGCAGGTCTACGGGACAAGCGCGGTTTTTGCATATGATATATTTAGGTTCTGATCATGGCGGGTTTCAGTTAAAAGAAAAAGTTAAGAAGTGGTTAAAAGAGTGGAACATGGAGTTTGCGGATTTGGGCGCTAAAACCTTAGACTCAAATGATGATTACCCGGAGTTTGCGTTTGCAGTGGCAGAAAAAGTTGCCGCCGAGTCTAATTCGCCAGAGTCAAAATCATGGAAAGATGAACCAAAAGGAGTTCTTTTGTGCCGGTCAGCAGCAGGGATGGTGATTGCTGCCAATAAAGTGCCAGGGATTCGAGCAGCTGCGGCCTTTGATGAAAAATCCGCTCAACACTCCCGTGAACACAACAATGCCAATGTGCTCGCGATTTCCGGTGACTGGACTGATGAAAGTACGGCACAGAAAATTATCAAAGCATGGTTAGCTACGGAATTTTCCAAAGAAGCACGGCACCGGCGCCGGGTCGACCAAATCGCCATTTACGAAACACCGGTTGGCGGATGTTGTGGAGGAGATGGCGCGGGATGCAAGTGTGGAGGAGACAATGATTGAAGTAATTCCAGGGATTTTAGAAAAAAACTTCGAGGCAATGCAGCAGAAAATAGATCTGGTTAAAAGTCACGTTAAATCAATACATATTGATGTACTTGATAACACTTTATTCCACAATGTTACTTACAATTATTGGCCGGCATATAAAGCCCTGACACTTGCCAATTTCTACGAAGCGCATCTCATGGTAGCTGATCCCAGTTCGTATGTTGCGCCATTAGTGGAGAATGGGTTTCGTCGTTTGATTGCGCATGCGGAAGCCGAATCTATTCGCGATTTTGTTACCCAAGCCCGGGCACACGAAGTCGAAGTAGGGCTCGCGTTTGATGCCGGATCTGAGCTTGAGCTTATTGAGCCGTACCTTGAAGAGATTGATACGGTACTGATTATGACGGTGAATGCCGGTTTTTCCGGGCAAACGTTTCAGCCAGCACAGCTAACTAAAATTAAAAGGATCCACGAAGAGTATCCGAATCTGCCAATCAGTGTTGACGGCGGAATTAACAAAACTACGGCTCCTGAAGCAATTGCGAGCGGGGCCACACGGCTGACGGTCACGAGCTATTTATTCAAAGAAAACCCGGACCAGATAGAAAAGGCAATTCAAGAATTAAGTAGATGAAAACAGGTAAAGTTGTTTTTCCTCAACTCAATAAACGTCAGCTTGAGAAATTATCAGATATCTCATCTGATATTGCTTTAGTTTCGCTTGCCTCTGTAGTACTTCCGGCAGTGTTTGATAGATATAACTCTGAGATGGTAGCATTGGGATCAATAATCAGTCTTAATCTTTTGGTTATTAAGTATTTGGATCAGGAGAGGAGATAGATATGACCGATGGATTAATAGTCTATTTAATTCTAGCTATTCTAACCTTGGTAATTGTCTTAATGGCTCTTCCGACAATGCTTAAAAAGAAAAAATAGAGTTGGTGCATATGCTACAATAACCTTCATGGAAGAGCAGCTCGCAAGTCTTGCTAAACTCCTTCGCTATTACATTCTTACTATGACTACTGCTGCCGGCAGCGGGCACCCTACTTCGTCACTTTCTGCAGTTGAACTCATGACCGTTTTATTCTTTAACTACTTTCGTTTTGATTTAGACAACCTGGAAAACCCAAATAATGATCGGCTCATCTTTTCCAAAGGCCATGCCACACCGCTTTTTTATTCGTTATATGCAGTAGCAGGAAAGATTACTGAGCAAGAATTGTTGCGGTATCGAAAGTTTGACAGTAATTTGCAAGGTCACCCAATGCCGGATTTTCCCTATACCGAAGTCCCAACCGGAAGTTTGGGACAGGGATTAAGTGTGGGAGTGGGAGAAGCACTCGCGCTGCGGTTTCATAACTCCCCTCTGTCTGCAAATACAGACAGTTCCCCCTCTTATCTTAAGAGGGGGTTAGGGAGCGTTACTATTCCCAACGTTTTCGTCCTTCTGGGTGATGGCGAAATGACAGAAGGATCAGTCTGGGAAGCGATTCAGTATGCCGGATTTCAAAAACTAGATAATTTAGTAGCATTACTTGACGTCAACCGTTTAGGCCAAAGCGACGAGACCATGGTTGGTTCTGATATAGAAAAATATAGAAAGCGGGTAGAAAGCTTTGGTTGGCAGGTTATAATTATTACCGATGGGCATAATTTAGAGCTGATTGACGAAGCATTTGCCAAATTATCAAAACCTCACCCTAGCCCTCTTCCTGAAACCCGCTTCGCCGCGAGGCGAGCAAGTTCAGGACAGGCTCTTACTAAGGAGAGGGAACTTAAACCGACGATGATCATTGCTAAAACGATTAAAGGTAAAGGTTTCAGCGAATGGGAAGATAAAAACGGGTTTCATAGTAAACCATTGCCTCAGGAAAAACTAGAACTAGCTCTTAAAGAATTGGGACTTGTGGATAAATCAATTCGAGGCACAGTACAAAAACCACCAAGTCATCCCGACCGAGGTGATAACAGAGTGGAGGGATCTAATTCACCAGCCGCTGATGTGC
This sequence comes from Patescibacteria group bacterium, assembly GCA_003524845.1. GTDB lineage: Bacteria > Patescibacteriota > Microgenomatia > UBA10105 > UBA10105 > UBA10118. Next base: position 3,091 of record DQGR01000104.1, on the reverse strand, counting down.
AAGATTCCTCGACTGCGCTCGGAATGACATATACTATTGCTCAACCTGTCCCGACGAAAAAAGCGTTTGGAAATGCAATTGAACGGCTGGGGAAATTTTATCCAAAAATGATGGTACTTGATGGCGATATTAAAAACTCATTGCACACCGACCAGTTTGCCAAAAGTTATCCAAATCAGTTTTTACAAATGTATATTGCTGAGCAAAATATGGTGGGTGTTGCTTCAGGCCTAGCGCAACGAGGATTCAAACCAGTGGTGACCACATTCGCCTGTTTTATGACTCGGGCGCACGATCAAATTCGCATGGCAGCACTCGGAGGATTAACCATTATATTTAATGGTTCATATGCAGGAGTTTCACTCGGAAAAGACGGCCCATCGCAAATGGGACTTGATGATCTGGGACTGTTTCGTTCACTACTTAACTCAACGGTATTATATCCGGCTGACGGGGTCGCCACTGAAAAATTATTTGAAAAAATGTTGGGGTTGACAGGGATCGTTTACCTTCGCACCACGCGTGAACCAACGCCAATTTTGTATTCTGAAACCGGAGAGTTTGCAGTGGGCGGATCAAAGGTTTTTGACTCGATTCATAACTCCCCCAATTCCCCCTCTTATCTTAAGAGGGGGTTGGGGGGAGTTACTCTAGTTGCCGCAGGCATTACTGTCCATGAAGCACTCAAAGCGCAAAAAGAATTGGAGAAATTGGGAATCGGCGTGACGGTCATAGACTGTTATTCGATCAAACCAATTGATACACAAACTCTGCAAAAAGCCGCAGCAGAGAGTCAGGCGATTATTACTGTCGAAGATCATTATGCACAAGGTGGCTTGGGAGATGCCGTGCTTGAAGCATTGGCAGAAATAGCACACCCACCAATTTATAAATTAGCGGTAACTAAATTGCCGAGATCAGGGAGACCGGAAGAGTTATTGGATTACGAAGGGATTTCTGCTACAAAGATTGTTGAGAAAGTAAAAAGTATAATTAGTCGTTAGTCGTTGGTTCTTAGTCGTTGGACAAATAGAATAAAAAAAGTCCAAAGACTAATGACTAATGATAAAAGACAGATCATGAAATTAAATTCGCAACTTTTCCTCGACGGTGGGGATCCGGAAGAAACAAAAGCAGCAAATGAGCTTTTGAAAACCGGAAAGCCGGAGTGGGGAATTGGCATTCAGGGTCAAACCACGAATCCGACGCTCGTTGCTAAAAACCCAGACGTGCAAAAGTATATTGCCTCTGGTAAACGGTTAACCCAATCTGAAGCATTGGCCGAATACAAAAAAATTGTCATGGCAGTTGCCGAAGTCACCAAAGGACCCATATCAATTCAAGTCATTGGAGATCAAAGTACTACAAAGGAAGATATGTTAGCGCAGGCGCGGGTGTATAAAGAATGGATTCCCAACGGGGTAGTTAAATTTCCCTGCATCGGTAATGGTTTGGCTGCAGCCGAAATTTTTTGCCAGGAGTTTCCGGTTAATATTACCTTAAACTTTTCCCAGGAGCAGGCGGCGGCTGTATATGGAGCCACCTCAAAACGCAGACACCACGTGTTTATTTCACCGTTTGTAGGAAGACTTGATGACCGGGGTGAAAACGGCATGCAGGTCGTGGAAAATGAGCTCAGAATGTATCAATCAATAAAAAACCATGTCGAAGTTTTGACGGCAAGTGTCAGAAAAATTGAACACTTGCTGTATGCCATTGCGCTTGGCTCGCCGGCGATTACGATTCCGTTTAAAATTATTGAAGTCTGGGCGGCACAGGGGTTTCCCTTGCCAGACGATTCATTTATGTATGACAGTACCGGTCTTCGGCCAATTCCATTCCGGCAGTTAGACGTTGCTAAAAACTGGCGCTCATTTAATCTGTCACATTCACTAACTGATGCGGGTTTGCATAAATTTATGGAAGATTGGAGATCGTTACTATGAACTACCTTCTCGGGGTTGATGCTGGAGGCACCAAAACCAAAGCCGTGATTATCGATGAAAATTCAAACCTAATTACTGAAGCGCTCGGCGGTCCGGCCAACTACCACAATATCGGACTCGATAGCGCGGTTGCGAGTGTCACCGGCACGATTACCCAGATTTTAAAAAATGCCAAGCAGTCACTCAATTCTTTAGCCTGGGCTACGGTAGGAATTGCTGGCTGTGACAGTCAAAAAGACTTTGGTAGATTGCAGAGTGCATTTACCAAAAACGGCTTAACTGCTATTTCTGACCGGTTTACGCTGGTTAATGATACGGTGATTGGGTTATATTCCGGTACCGTGCCGCCGGGCATTGTCGTTATTTGCGGCACCGGCAGCAATGTCTATGGTGAAAATGATCACGGAGAAAAAGCCACCGCCGGAAATTGGGGCCAGTTCCTGGGTGATAAAGGCAGCGGCTATAGCTTAGGTAAACATCTGTTTGAAACCTCAATTGAAGTGTATGACGGCATTATTACTGAATCTACCGTACTTACCGAACTTTTGGAAAAACGCTTGGGGGTTAAATCAGCTGTGGATATAAACGACTGGTATAGCGAGACACATCCGTCAGTACACGAAATTTCTGACTTTGCCCCGCTGGTTATTGCCGCAAGCGAAGAGGGGGATGAGCTTGCCAAACAACTCGTAGAAGCAGCGATTGCCGAGCTTGGCAAAGCGCTGGTTGCCGTAGTGAAACGGTTAAAAATGGAAGATGAACCAATCCGGGTAGTGATTTGCGGCGGGTTATTCCAAAGTAAATACTTCCGGACCATGTTTGAAGGCCACGCAACCGCGCTTGTCAAACGGATTCGCATCATCAAACCTCTAGTTGACGCTGCAGTCGGAGCTGCTTTAATGGGGAAGTTGGAGTTATTGAAGAGTCGTTAGTCATTGGTCTTTGGTCATTTGTCCTAATTTTGTCTAATGTCGAATGACCAACGACTAATGACTGAATCACTCTTCCTCTTCGTCAGTCTGAAGTGACTGTTTTAATTCCTGGTAGGAAGCGCGAACTTGTTTCCAGTCGCCATTTGCTTCTTCAATTTGCTCAAATAAGACGTCCGCGTCCACGAGTACCTGGTTATTTTTGACAATCAGTTT
>DQGR01000006.1 GCA_003524845.1 Patescibacteria group bacterium | reverse complement strand
AAATTGATGCCGACCGGTTCCAGAGGATTACTTTTCACGAAATTACCGACGAAGCGATTAATGAAGCGCTTAAAAATCCCGGTACTATAAATATGCCTTTGGTGGATGCACAGCAAGCACGTCGGGTACTTGACCGGCTGGTTGGCTATGAATTATCGCCGCTTTTGTGGCGAAAATTATCGCGGCGCTGGCTGTCAGCCGGCAGAGTGCAGTCGGTTGCGGTACGCTTAATCGTTGAACGGGAGCGCGAGATTCAGAAATTTCAAAAAGAAGAGTTTTGGGAGATTGAGGGGGAGTTTTTTTCCGTCATCCCGAGCCGAGTCGAGGGATCTAATTCAACAGACTCTGGTGTAAAAGCTTCCTCGGCTGCTCCGCCAGCTGGCGGATCCGCTCGGAATGACAATGAGAGTATTAAAGCCAAGCTAATTTCCAAAGATGGAGTGAAGTACGAAAGCAGTGAAACTATCAAGTTGTTTGACGGCAATTACACGTTTAGTAAAACTTCAATTGCAAACAAAGAAGCAGCTGAGGCAATTATTCAGGACTTAAATCCGCCAGTTGGTGGACCATTTATAGTGAGCGCGGTTGACAAAAAAGAAATAAAGCGAAATCCAGCGCCGCCATACACGACTTCGACACTCCAGATTGATGCAGGTAGACGATTGGGTTATACCTCAAAACGGATTATGCAGTTGGCACAAGGATTATACGAAGAAGGGGTGATTACGTACCACCGGACTGACTCAGTTAATTTAGCCACAAAATTTCTAGGTGCGGCCAAAAATTATATTGAAAAAATATACGGCACAGAATTTTCACAGTATCGCACCTATGCAACGAAATCAAAACTGGCGCAGGAGGCACATGAAGCGATCCGCCCAACACGAGTGGATGTTTCCAGTCTCAACCAAAGTTCAAACGGAAAGTTTCGCGAAGAGCATAATAGATTATACGAGCTCATCTGGAAACGGGCGGTGGCCAGTCAAATGGCTGCGGCTATATTTGACTCGACGACTATTCAGATCAGCTCAGGCAACAATTATCTTTTCGAAACTCAAGGGTCGGTGATTAAATTCGAAGGATTTTTAAAAGTTACGGGTCGGGATGCTGAGACCATAGTATTACCAGAAGTAACAGTTGGTGAAACCGTAAATTTATCGAAAACTAACGAGTTGCAAAAATTTACTGCTCCTCCTCCCCGGTATAGCGAAGCATCGCTTATCAAAGCGCTTGAAGAGGACGGCATTGGCAGGCCTTCAACCTATGCGCCGACTATTTCCACGATCCAGGAACGGCTCTATGTAGAAAAGGAAGCCAAAGAAGACGGCCGCAAGGGGAGAAACTTTGTCCCGACTGATCTCGGGTATTTAGTCAATGACTTTCTGGTCAAATATTTTAGCGATATCCTGGACTTGCCATTTACGGCAACGATGGAAAATGCCTTAGACGAAATTGCTGACGGCAAACGTGAGTGGCAGCCACTGATTGCCGAGTTCTACCGGCCGTTTAAGGAAAAGCTGGATTTTGTCCAGCAAAAAGTTGAAACCATTGAGGTACCGGTTGAGAAAACCGGAGAGAAATGCCCGGAGTGTAAAGAAGGCGACGTAATTATTAAACAGGGGAGATTTGGCAAGTTCATGGCCTGTTCGCGGTTTCCCGAATGTAAATACACCAAAAATATCCAGGAAAAAATTGATATGAAGTGTCCGAAATGCGCAACCGGAGACGTGGTCATCAAAAATACCAAACGTAAACGGCGTTTCTTCGGCTGTTCCCGCTATCCTGAGTGCGATTTTGCCAGCTGGACCAAGCCGGGAGTACAGAAAAATCCTCAGATGGCACCCTAATACGGTTTACAATGAAGTTGTAGTATAGTGATACTGATGCGACGAATATTTGTTACTCTTATTTTTTTCGGAATTGTTTTATTGCTTCCGCGGCCGATTCTGGCGCAGTCGGGATGGAACATCAATTCCCCAGATAATTCCATTCAAGTTAGCCTGACACAAAATACCTCAGGTGAACTGAATTTCACCGCGACTAAAAACGGGGCCACGGTAATTGAGACCTCAAATTTGGGAATTTCTTCACCAAATGCGGCGCAGACATTTACACAAAACCTGACCGTGGTTAACTCAACTACCCTAGTCATTAATGAGATCTATACACTTCCGATTGGTAAACGTTCTACCTATACCAATCAGGCAAATCAACTGACGTTGACGGTAGGTAACTCGTCTGGAAATACGCTGGATGTTATGTTTCGTGCATACAATGATGGCATTGCGTACCGGTATGGTGCAAATAGCGGTATAACGCAAGTCAGTTCTGAAGCATCCACGTTCAACCTGCCTGATACGGGCACTGCCTGGTACCAGCAGCCCTATATCAGTAATTACGAACGGGAATACACCCAAGGTAATTTAAGTACATTGACTGGTAGAATCAATCCACCGCTACTGGTGACCCTAAATCCTACCACCTGGATTTACGTGACAGAAGCAGACANNGTGTTTAATTTGACGGTGAGTAGCGGCGGAGTTGCCCGCTTTACACCTGCACCGGATGAATCATTACCGCTTGAAGTAGTTTCGCCATTCACTTCTTCCTGGCGAGTGGTGATTATCGGCACGCTTGCAAGCGTTGTTGAATCCACACTGGTGCAGAACTTAAACCCTCCGACCACAGTTGCCTCAACTTCTTGGATTAAACCCGGCCGAGCTGCCTGGTCATGGTGGTCAGACAGTCAAAGCCCGAAAAATCTGCAAGCACAAAAAGACTACGTGGATCTTGCCGCTGAAATGGGCTGGGAGTATGTTCTGGTTGATGAAGGTTGGAGCAGTTCCTGGATACCGGAGCTGGTGAGCTACGCCAGCTCCAAAAATGTCAAACTTATTCTTTGGTATTTTTACGGTGGTAACTTTACCGGCTGGAGTGATTCACAGGGTTTTATTCCATCGTACCAAAACTCGCTGATAACTTTTCAACGACTAAAAAACTGGGGGGTGGCTGGCGCTAAAATTGACTTTTTTGACTCAGATAACCAGATGCGCACTCAGATGAAGGAAGAAATTTATAAAGCGGCGGCTGACACACAAATGCTCGCTAACTTCCATGGAGCTACTTTACCGCGTGGGGAGCAACGCCGCTGGCCGCAATTTTTGACTCAAGAGGGAGTAATGGGTGGAGAGCATCGAAATAATTCTGCGCTGCATACGACCACGCTTCCATTTACCCGAAATGTGACCGGTTCCATGGATTACACTCCAGTTACTTTTTCGGCACGAGGGAACACAACGTATGCACATCAATTAGCTCAATCTATCGTGTATGAATCAGCCTGGCAACACTATGCTGATTCAAAGGAAACGTATCGGTCAATTTTAGCCAGTGAATTATTAAAAATTGTCCCAACCACCTGGGATGAAACCAAATTGTTATCAGGTTACCCGGCAGACCATGTGGTAATTGCAAGGAGAAAAGGCAATGACTGGTTTATTGGAGCTATGGTCAATGCACAACGCAGTTTCAATTTACCGCTTAATTTCTTGTCTGGAACTTATTCAGCAACCTTATATCTTGATGGTGCAATTGCAACTACCATTAATAAAAGCGCCCAGACCTTTACTCAAAACAGCGCTCTGACATTTTCTACACTAGCTGGCGGCGGCGCAGCAATTCATTT
>DQGR01000052.1 GCA_003524845.1 Patescibacteria group bacterium | reverse complement strand
GAAACGATTACCTTTACCAAAGGTACAGAACAGATGGATGGAGAACGGGCGCTCAAATATGTGCGCAGCCGGCATGCTGAGGGAGAAAGCGGGACTGATTTTTCCCGGGGCAAACGCCAGCAGGTAGTACTGGTGGCGGTTAAAAACCAGATTTTATCGCGGCAATTACTAACTGACCGCAGCAAAATTTCAACGTTGATACCTCTTGTAAATAAAACCATTATAACTGACATGTTGCTGGCTGAGGAAGCGATTTTTGGGCGAACATTACTCAATAACACCCAATCAATCCGTCAGACGGCTCTCACCCAGGATGAACCGGAAAAAGGCAAACCTGGGTTACTTATTAATCCGCCGCAGTGGCAGTATAGTGGACTTTGGGTGTTAGTACCGAAAGCCGAGAATTTCAGTCAGATCCACGCATATATCAAGTGCGTATTGGAAAATAACGGTAAATGTGAAGAACAGGTGTCAAGCTAAACCCNNCCGCCAATGACTACGAAGACTGTGGGCCACATGGTGCCGGCTTTAGGCACTTGTGGCGTGACAGCAGGAGACTGGGATTGTTGCGTAGTTGAAATCGTGCTTTCACAATTACAGTCATTATTGGTGTCATTTGCGCTGGTTGGACAACTTGGGTTACGACAGAAGCCGGTAGTTTGCCCCGCAGCTACATAACACACGAGATTTGCATTATTACACTCAGTGCTGCTGCTACAGCCGACATTACAATTCACTACCGGACTTGGTGAAGGAGAGGGAGATGCAGATGGACTGGGACTTGGAGATGCAGTGACATTGGTGCCGCCGGTATTATTACCACCGTTATTATTTCCTCCATTGTTACTTCCACCAGAAGTACATTGTGAATTGGTATCGCAGGTATTATTATCCTCTAAATCACAGACTCCGGCAGCATTGTTGACGGTTACGCACAGACCATTTTGACATTCACGGTGCGTAGTGGCGTTGGGATTACCATTATTACAGTAAGTTTGGGCGCGCTGGCGGATGTCTTGCTGTTGTTGGGCTACGTATACTACAAAAGGGATCGTAATTATCAGTAGCAGGACTATTGCAGCAACTAAAAATTTATTTGATTTTTTGGGCGGCGGATTCTCAGCTGCTGGTATATCAGTCATAAACGGTGGTGGCGGTTGGGCAGCCGGAGAATCTACCGGTTCAGTGGTCTGTGGAGTATACGCATTAAACGTAGTATTTGTCTGCAATTGATTAGTCGGGTCATCCATGGGTTATCTTCATGTTAAATAATGTTGACTTTGCTGTCAACAAAAATAAAACAAATATAAAAAAGCGAATGGCTAATGATGATGAAGTAATCTCTCGTTATTTCTAAAATGCCAGGCCAATTCCCAGGAGCACAATCCCACCAATGATCAGGAATAGTGTCGGCCACATAGTGCCGGCTTTGGGTACTTGCGGTGTAACTGAAGGTGTTGGACTTGGGGTAGCGCTCACTCCTTCGCAGATACAATCAGTTTCTCCGGTACAACTTGGTGTTCGACAGTTTCCCGTAGTTTGGCCGGAGGCGACATAACATACCAGATTAGATGGACACTGCGAACTAGTGGTACAAGTGTCGTTGCAATACGGCACTGGAGAAGGTGAGGCTGCAATCATATTCACTGTCACCGTGGTATCGTCAGTGTCAGTCAGCTGTGTTTCATTGGGTTGATCACCGTTTTTGTCATCCGCATGTCCGGTAACGACATTACGAATTGTCGTGCCACCGCTAACCGCATTATTTACCGTAACGCGGTAGGTACAGGTGATGTAGTCATTCAAATCCAAGTCCCAAGTATTATTTGCTTCGGTCAGGTCACCAGCGACGCGGAACGTGTCAAGGCTTGATACTTCGCTATCCGCAGTCGTATCAAAGCCATCACTTAAGTTATCAATTTCAAAACTGGTTCCGGTGGTTTGGCCGGTGCTGACATCAGTGAATGTACAAGCCATGCTCGGTGCCTGGTAATCCGTGTAGTCACTCAAATTTTCATCAAAATACGTGTCATAAATCGGCGCCTCGCCGCTGTTTCGCAACCTTACCGTATAGGTGAGTGTATCGCCGCGATTTGCCGTGGTATGGTCAACAAATTTTTCCACATCAAGTCCAAGTTGCGCTCCTCCGATACCTGTGGGCGAAGGCGTTGGGCTTGGAGAAGCACTCGGAGTTGGCGTTGGTTGTGGGGTTGAGNNCTGGTGATGGAGAAACTCCAGGCGAGGGTGAAACGGACGGAGTTGGTTGCGGTGAAGCCAGAGCAAGTGAAAATGTCAGTTGGCACGCCGGTACCGGGCTGCCCTCAATGGCCTGTTGCGGCTCAGGTGCAGTAGGCGCCACTGGTGAGAGCGTTTGCAGACGTAATGCAGTCAGTACGGCAATGGCACCTAAGGCAAGGCTCGCTGCACCAATGGCTAAAAATGTCCAGTTTCGTTTTAAAGAGTTCATAAAATATTAAGATTTGTTGAATAATGTCATGCTGAACTTGTTTCNNGAAATAAATTCAGGATGACAAAAGCGTTCTTTTGTCATCTCCATCCCAAATTCGTATCCCACGGATTGGTATTAGTGTCAAATTGCGGTGAATAGACTTCGGCGCCAACGGTAAAGTTGGCAGTACCGTCAGTGGGAATTGTATATGTTAAATAATATTCGTTAACTTCAGTAGTGAGAGTTTTCGGTTTCAGATTCACCGTATCATGCAGAGTTTGAACCCATGTCGTTGTGTTGACTCGGATGCGAGCCCGGGTAATGGTTGCGCCGTTACTCGTGCCGCCTAAAGTGGTGATATAAATAACCGTACCTGGTTGTAAAGCTGCCAGTTGTTGGGTGGTCAAGAGTNNCGCATTGAGAATCATTATCACAAGTGTTATTTTCTTCCAAGTCACAAACTCCCGGTGCATTATCTACCGTAGCACAACTATTACCAACACATTCGCGATGAGTAGTTGCATTTGGATTGCCATTGTTGCAGCCAGTTGGTGAGGGTGATGGTGTGGGTGAAGGACCAACTCCACTCCCAACACATCGGCATTCAGATCCACTTCCTTGGCTGTCAATCTGACATGATCCGTTATTTCCACACGGCCATCCCTCAGGAACATTGGTACACTCATGTGTACCTACTCCCACCACACAGGTGAAGGCAGCTTGCTGACAAGTATTAAATTGCGAGTCACAATTGAGATCACCGCAACAAACATCACCCTCTAATCCATCTGTACCAGGACCACAATATTGACCTTCGACTGCACATTGTCCAGAACCTGGTAGACAACATACTTGACCACTTCCACAGCTTACAGATGATGGGGACCCGCCAGAACTTTGACAGGCACTTGCAGTCATACAATCTACTATTGGACAGGTGGGGACAAACTCATCAAAATCACAACAGGTATTGAGAGCTCCATCTTGTAAACATTCTCCCTTTGCTACACCTCCATTATTTTTACAGGTGGCATCGGTAACACAGGTTGTACCTGGCCAAGTAGTACAAAGGCCTGGCGGAGGTGGAGAAGAGCTAGTACTACAGAAACAACTTCCATCCTCCTCCGTATTTTGACAAGTTCCTCCACCTAGACAAGGTGCGCCAGTTGAAAGATTACTGCATTCATCAGCATAACTATTATCTGCACACTGTGGATATACAATACTCGCCCGTTGGCGGATATCTTGTTGCTGCTGGGCTACGTACACTACGAGTGGAACCGTGATTATGAGTAACAAAACAATCGCCGCAATTAAAAGTCTATTTTTGTTTTTCTTTTCCGGAGGTGGAGGTGGAAGTGGATTTTGAAAGCCGTTTGCCGGAACTGGAGGTAATTCGCCATTTCCATCATCAGGAAACGGAGCAGGAGGAGGTTGGGGATCGGTACCAGGTGCAGGAACCAGCGGTTCAGTAGTCATCACCGGTTGGTTTTGGTCAGTATTTACTTGATATGGATCAGACAGGTTGTNNGTCCATTAAAATAATTTTACCGCGCGTGCGGATTTTATCTCATGCTAAAGAATTAAAAATAGGCTGTCAATAGTAAAAAGTTAGCGATTAATTTTTTTATCCGGAGTGAGTAAGCCAAAGATAAAGAGCGCAGCTCCGGCAAGTAAAAATACTAACGTTGGTTCCCAGTTTCCCGTAACCGGTACTGGTGTGGCTGAAACGCTCGCTACCGGCGAAGGCGATACACGGGGTGACGCTTTGGGGGTGGNNCCGGAACAGGTGAAGCTGAAGCGCTCGCAACTGGAGACGGTGAAACACGTGGAGACGCTTTCGGTGTGGCTGAGACAGATGCTGAAGGTGAGGGTGAAGGTGATGGTTTAATAGATGCCGAGGGTGTAGCTGCCTGTAATACCTGAGTACCGCTTTTTAAAATCGTAAATGCTTGGGAAATAACCAGCGGCTGATTATTTTTAGCAAATGAGGCAGCGGAAATGGAATAGTTGCCGGCAGCTAAATTATTGGCAGGAGTCCAGCTCCAGTTGCCATTTGTATCAACCGTCACCTTACCGGTTTGCGGGATACTTTTATTGCCGGAAATTGTCAACACAACTGATTTGCCGGCAATGCCGATACCTTTAAACCCGGGTTTATAAGAAGGAATAGCGGCGTCTTTTTTCGGAGCCGTAATTTGAAAGTCGATGTTTACCGCGTCACTGGTTTGCGCGGAAGTTTTGGTTTGGGCAATGATTAACCCACGATCTGAAGTTTCACGGGGCAGGAAATCGTAGAGCTCACCAATACGCACCGGAGGTAGCGGCGAATCATTTTCAATCGTGGTGCGGGCTAAGGTTTTACCCTTTTGATGTACAAAAAATAACCGTTCTTCAGTGTCATTGTTTGGTATAAAGTAGCGACTCAAATCATTTGCGCGTAGTCTACCCAAGGGAATTACCCAGGCGCCATTATCAACCAGTGAGGAAAGAATCTGGCTACCTTCAAAAGAAGCATAGACAATTCCACTATCAAGGCGTTCATGAAATTCATTGGAAATAGTGCCGAACGCAGGTTCAAGGGTATAGGTAGGAGAACCCAAAATCGGGCCGGTGGCAACTTTGTACCGGTCATTTTTGTACGTTAAACCATCACTGACTATTTCAAAGGTGTAGGTTGTTTCCGGGTTCAACTGGGAGATCGAGACTGAATGGACAAACCGCTTTTCCGGTATTTCGCCATCGCGGTCATCAACGAGCGAATTTTGTGCAGTAAACAAGCCGTTACCATTATAACGGATGAGCGTATTGGTGTCCATATCGGTAATCCAGGAGACGGTAAAACCAATATCGGTGACATTACTGATCGTTACTTCTTTTGGAGTGGCACTTTCTCGTGAATGGGAGAAAAATGACGTTCCGTATTCAACCAGAAATATGCCGCCGCCGAGACCGACAAGGAGGATAAATAAGGCAATCAAAGTTGGAATATGCGGTTGTGTTTTCATAAATAATTATAAATTACTACGTGAGCGGATATTTTCAATTGCTTCCGCATTGAGTTTGGGATTTAACGGTGTAATTAATTCCTCCTGTACTTCAGTAATCTGAGACGTGACAATTGCGTGATATACCCCGGAAACTACCCAGAAGATGACGGTAATAAACGTAAAAATTGAAATTACCAGTAAGTCTTTTTGGTTAATCATGTTTATTCCAAAGGAAAATAATAGGCATTGGTTGTTGCTCCGACTATGAGCGTACTTGACTGAGCTGCATCTGCCGATTGAATGTCTGCTGATTCAATCGTAACGATTCGATTCATCCGGGTCAACTGGGTAATTACATTGACGAGTTCCTGATAGCCGCCGGTAAAAGTCACCGAAAAAGATAGTGGTAACACTATGGTTGATTCGGCAGCCAGTATGTCTTTGGCTGGTTCGGCTGCGGTGCTGGCAACCGGAACTTGCGCCACATCGCTCGTGCCAAATACCGTCACCGGACTAAAGTCCAGATTGGTCAAACTGACATTCTGGGTAATTGCTACCTCTTCAAGTTTGATAATTAAGGAGGTAACATTGGGCTGTTGTGGCAGCATGTTGTAGATTGCCGGGATATCACTGGCGATTTTTTGGTACTCGGCCTGAGCGGTAATAAGTGCATTTATTTTTTGCTCGAGTTTTTGGTTGACCAGCGTCCGGTCTTCGATTTGTTTCTGGAGTGTGGTTATGGTTTCCAGGGTCGGACGCACCGCCAGCATGCCAAAAAAAGACACGGTAAACAGTGACAATACAATCATGGTATATGCTTGAACGCGCCGTGTCTTCAAAAGCGGGGTCACCTCGGCGTAGCGTTTGCGCCAGAATTGTAGTTGACGGTTGGGATTCATGGTTGTGTTTCGTCTCCTGATATTGATGATTTGACCGACGTGACAATCTGAAATTTAAGCGCCCCGGTACCGGAGACATCACGTAACAAATTAGTGATTGAAACATCACTCAGATATTTGGAAGTTTTTAAATTGTTGGTAAATAAGGTGAGACTGGTACTCGTATTTGCAGTTGCGTGAATGGTTATTTCATCTTTCTTAAAAGATAGGGAAGTAAAGTAAACGCCGGTCGGAGTGATCTGTTCCAGATGGTGAATAATTT
>DQGR01000057.1 GCA_003524845.1 Patescibacteria group bacterium | reverse complement strand
TGTATCGGATGAAAACGATGTTATCTCGGTAATAAAATCGGGAAACGCGTTCCGCATACCGGAAGAGATAAAAAATAAATATGACTGGAATCTGTTTCAACAACTTTTAGCCCAAACTGAAGCCTTAATTACCACCAAAAGCTATATTGATCTTTATAACAGGAAAAACACCCAAATTCAGGATATTTTAACCCAATTTGAAGAAAAGGGAGAATTTTCAGAATTGGGGAAATGGAGAATTAGTAAAGGATTGAAAAGAAGTCCCGACTTAATTATTTTAACCAGAAGCTTTGACTTTACCATTCCCGATGTTTTAAGTAAAACCGGCAGACAAATTCTCATATTAACCGGTGAAAAACAGCAGCGGTCCGCCAGTGCAAGAAAAATGAGTCTTGCCAATATTAAACTCCTCAGCGCCGGAAAAAACGGGGTTGAAGGAAGAATCCTTTTCGAAATCTTGAACAGATTAAAATACAAAGTTGTAAAAATGACATCAGGCCCGGCAATATTTAATATCATGCTTAAAACTGATATCCTTGATAGGATTTACCATACGGTAGTCAAAAGACGCATTCCTGAAGAAAATTATGCCGAAGTATTGACAATTCTGGAAAACAATAAAGTGGAAAATCTGAATAATTTTACCCTGATTGATAAATTCAGGCAGGAAAAAGTACAAATGGCAGACGGCAAAATATGTGCCCAGGAATTTCTTATTTACGACAATATCCGTTTAATTAATAATCTTTCATACAAGAAATGATATTTAACCATATAACGGACAGAAGATTTATGATAATCGGCGTATTTCCTAAATATGCCGACAACGATTCTATGCTTTCGGAACTTGAGGAAATTGAGTCCCTGATTAAAACTTACGGAAGCCGGGTATACGCTCTCAGTGTACAAAAGGCAAATTTTCCTTCTCTTTTCGGTTATTTGAGAAAAGGAAAAGCTCAGGAAGTTTCAGAAATTATAAACAAGGAAAAGATAGATATTGTTGTGGCGAAGGATATTTTAAAGCACAAGCAATTGAATACTTTGGAAAACCAGTTTAAACAAATAAATCCTGATATTCAGGTCTGGGACAAAGTTTACCTTATCCTGCATATTTTTGATCAATTTGCACAAACCCATGAAGCTAATCTGCAAATTAAAATTGCCGGTCTGAAACATTTGGGTCATAAATTAATGGGCATGGGTTCAATTCTTTCCCGACAGGGCGGGGGAATAGGCACAAGGGGAATCGGTGAAACCAATACGGAAATCATGAAAAGGCACTGGCGGGATGAAATAAGGCAAACTTCACATAAAATAAAGGAGCTTGAAAAAAACAGACATACTCAAATCGCCAGAAGAAAAAAAACGGGTGCACTGACGGTTTCCCTAGTGGGATATACCAACGCGGGCAAAACAACACTGTTTAATAAATTAACCGGAAAAAGCGGTAAAGTTGAAAATAAACTTTTCACCACTTTGGATAGTGAATTCGGGCGTTTATACCTTCCGGAAATTAAAGCGGATATCCTAATATCTGACACAATCGGTTTTATCAAAAATCTACCGCCTTCCCTGATTTCAGCATTTAAATCGACTTTACTGCAAACTAACTACAGCGATTTGATTCTTCATCTGATTGATATATCCGATAGGACTATGGAAAATAAAATTGAAGCTGTAAATGTTGTATTGAGGGATATAAAAGCCGATAAAATAAACCGGTTATATGTTTTTAATAAAATTGACCAAGCGCATAATAATGACAGACAATCGTTAAAACTGAAATATTCAAACTATTCTCCTGTATTTATATCTTCATTNNAGGACTTGAACCTCCACACCTTTCGGTACAGCCTCCTCAAGACTGCGTGTCTACCAGTTCCACCACCTCGGCATTCGGTTTAGCCTTGATATTTTAGCACAGAGAAATATTATGCGGAAATATAAACCGTTATTAAATGAAGTGCCCTGAGAGGGAGTTGAACCCCCACGCTCGTAAAAGCACACGCTCCTGAAGCGTGCCTGTCTACCAATTCCAGCATCCCGGCTTAATAATAACTTCCTGTAATTATACTTAAAGCTCGATCAATTTTAAACTTTTTACGCGATAAATACGGAATCTTCTCTCCATAATAAAGTTGTTTAAGCAAAAAGATCGAGATTTTTTTAGCATATACCAAATGGTATGTTGATTTACCTGTATATTTTATCCGTCCCGCTTGCAGGTAAAGATCCTGAACTTTATCTTTAATCCATTCCACATGATTTTTACTTGCACTTACAAAACCGGTGTACAGCATAAAACTGGATTTCCAACGTTTATCCCAATATGAATTTGTAAAACCGTCACCGTCAAGATGACCTCGTAAAAAATCAGCAAAGAAACTATCCGGAATGTCAATTTTATTTAACACTTTAGTCTTATTTGGTACAAATCCAATAGACATCAAAAATTTGTATAATTTGACATTTCCAAACTGGATATAATAATACTTTTTTGATTAGTAAATGCCCCGCTTTTAACACTTATTTTATTTTAAAGTTGCAAAATTTTAGCGAAATTTTTAATTTGCTCAAGATCTTTAGAAGTTTAAATTAATATGTCTTCCGTCGTTGTATAAACACCCATCTGTGGTAATTAAACCTACTGCATAGGCTAGATCTGCACTCCAAAACATCATTACATTTTATCATCTCAAGTCCATAGCGTCTACCAAAATACAAAGGAGAAGTACCCGAAGAATTGTTCTACGTTGACACTTGGAAATCTACTATACAAAGGCTGATACGCCCTCAAAAGACTTATCCAAGATTTCCGCTTGAATCGCAATGTGCGTTACCTTGCGAATCCCTTGTATAACTATCTTGAGGCTAAAAAAGTAGCTTACGAGTGGTTTTAAGTCGGAATTGAAATAGATGAACTTTCGAGGCAAGTAGAAGTTCGAGTGGATGTTTGCTGCAAGTAACAGACGTGAATTAACTGCATAATGTGTCCTTACTAAACTTTAACTTCTCGTATCTCTGCACGATCCCGTGCGTTTTGTTCTACCCGTAAGCTGTTGATTTCCTTCACTTCCAGTGTATCTTTAACCCAACCACGTTGGGTATCAAAAAAAAGAATCTGTACTAGTTGTTTTTCCATATCTATCATCTCCTTTCTTTAGAAATTCTTTGCGATCCGCCGATAAGCGGGGAGCATTAGAATTTCTTAATTTCTTTTTATTTCAATAGCAATTGGATCATTAACCAGGCATCAAAAAAACTCCCGCTTTATTCGGGAGTTTTGTGCTGCTAAGTAAATTTTTTCTACAGTCCGCCACTCCCTATCCGACATCGCGGTTTAACGTTAGTCTGGATGGAGAAATAACAGTACTGCATGTTGAATCTACTATAACGAGTGTAACTCTAGTTGTCAATGAGTTTATCCAACTTATCCAACTTGTGTGGCCACATTTCGCTCGTGAGACAAACCAAACATGGTGCCTTTTTTCTTGTACTGATTCCAGTACCCCATGCGTTTCTTTTTAGATTTATGAGTCTGCAACCAAGTGCTCGAGGTTTTCATTTCCACCAGCATGAGTTTCAAGGCAGTTTTCAGCCGGTCTAAAAAGTTCAAGTGGTATTCACCCGGATCCACATATTCATTGGCAGCAGCCTGCTGAATTTCTTTATCAACGGTTTTGACTTCGAGTATAAGTTGTTTAATTTCAACCCGAATTTCATCAATTTTTCGCTGTACTAATACCTCTTGTTCTTTAAGCTGGCGCATTATTTCCAGATTAAAAGCTGGTTTTTGTTCCGCACGTTTTGCTCTACCGGGGAATCCGGGAAACCGTTCCGGCAGCCAGGGCATGCGTGATACCGGCATTTCGGCAGGTTGAGTGGCACTTTTTGCCTGGGGCATTTCCACAGCTTGTCCTGGTTGCAAATCCCCTTTACTCGCCGGTTTTGGCGTCCCGAAGAGGGAAGCGAGTGCGTCAGTGGCTATCCCGCCCATCAAGTCCTGTACCACGGTTTTGCCGACACTGCGGCCAAGACCGCGCACCTGTTCAACGGGGTTATCGCTAAGCGGGGTTGACTGGTCTTTTTTCGGTTGTTTCTGAGTTATGTTCTGCATATAAGCTTATATATCTATTATACGTGTTTAATGCAAATTTCAAGTACTAGTTCAGGTGGTGACCACCGCTGGCGTCAGCAGTGAGTTCAGAGTTTTTTGTCGGCGCAACAGCGATGCCAGGTAGTATTTTTGCTTCCCAAGTTCTGATTTTTCAGATTCAGTTTTGGCATTTTTTACAACTTCATCGATTTCGGTTTCGCTGACAGTGACTTTTTCCTGTTCGGCAATCTCCTCAAGTGCAAACTCGAGAGCATCCGATTCACTTCGTTTTCGATGATTACCGGCGCAATATCAACAATGACTGCCTTATACAGAGTTTCTAAAACTTCGGCGACCGTCGGTCCGGTCTCCTTTTTTTCCTCGGCTGGTTTAGTTTGCCCCGGCACCCAGATTTCATTTTTCTTTTCTGTGTGCAATGTGGCTATGGCTTTGCGGTAATCACCTAAGGTGACTTTTGGTTTCTCAGCGGTCACTGCTTTTACTTTCCAGTCTTTACTTTCCTGGGCTTCCACCAGTTCGATTTGCGGATTTATGATCGGCCGTAATTGGTGTTCGGTGAGCGCGTCCGTGTAAGCTTTTGGAATAATCTCCCGGATCACTTCTTCATATACTTTAGTGCGGTCGAGCTGTTTTTCCGCCAGATCTCGCGGCGCTTTACCTTTGCGAAAACCAGGCAGCTCAACTTGCGCTAGCAGGGCATCCACCATTTTTTTATACGTAGCTTCAATGTGTGACCACGGGATCAGTAACGTCAACTCAATCGTGTTACCCAATTTACGTTCAAGTGTGGTTATCATGGGGGTTATTATACTGATTTTAAGCCAAAAATGCGAACCCAAAAATGCGAATCAAAGCGGCTCCAGATGAGGAAAAATCTCAGTTATTTCCAAAATTGACGTCAGTGTCCAAAAGGGGAAACGCCAGCTCTATTTCAGCCAGATTTACGGTGGCGTTGAAGGACTGTAAATTTTTCAGGTTTTGTTCGAACTGTTGAAACGGAGCTGTTTGCGAGTAGGCTGACTGCGAGCGGGGTAGTGCCGATTCAATCGGTTGAGCTGACGCTTCGGGGCTGGGAGTTACCACCGTAGTACTTTGATTACGTAAGGAAGTCGCTACCAGTAAAAACAACAGGAATAAAAAGAACCCGACAGAACCAACCAACAATTTTACTGAAGAAGTCTGTTTGGTAAACCAGCTGACGGTTCGGGTAACTAGAGATGCAGTCGCTACGGCAGTTTTTGTTTCAGGTGTTTTCGAAACTGCAACTTCCGGCTTCATTTCTTGCGTAACCGGTGTCTCGTTTGGCGCTGTTTCAATAGTTTCCATATTTAATTGATTCGGATAATTCCACCATAAAGGCGAGTCCTTCGCGTAAATACTGGTTGGCTTCGTAAAGCACTAATTGGATCCCGTTATAACTTGATTCGAGTCCCTGTCCAAATGACTCATCCAGCCGGTTGATTCGGTTTCGGGCCTCTGAGAGCTTTTGTTCGGCAAGTAGCCGCTTGCCGCGCGCGTCGATGAGCCACCGCTCCTGCACCGTCACTTCTTTACCACTTTCCCGCAGTAGTTTAATCAGCGTCTGTGCTTCGTTCTCAAGCAGGACAAATTGCAGTTTCTGCGCCTCAATTTTACCAGCTGCAATCCCGGCCACGATTTTACGCGATACGATCTGCATTCCCGGCACCTGGTCTTCAGTTTCTTCTGACAGGCTTTCTGAATCCTCAAGCGACGCAAGTGTACTCACGCGGGATTTATGGTCGGCGAGCAAGGATTCATAAGTTTCCAGTTGCGTATTAAAACTCGTGTCCACATTTTTCAGACGCAGTAAACTCAGGTGTCCGGTCAACACGTCTGCCCGGGCAACCAGTAGTTCTTTAACAGCAGCGAGCGCGTCATTTTTGGAATTAAGTGTGCCAAATTGCAAATACTGACTACGGGTGCTCAAATACATGCCGTGTTTCTGGCGATAGTTATCGTAGGTTTGTAAGTAGCCCTGATACTGATCCTCAAAGGCAGCGTACACTGAAGTCCCGGCAGCAAAAATCAGGAGAATAAAAATCGCCAGCTTAAAATATGGTGAAGTCATCCGAGGAAAAACTGTCATTAACCTAAAGAGTATCACGTCTAAAAGTAGTGGTCAATAAAAATAGCAGGCAGTGTAAGCTTTTAGTGTG
>DQGR01000084.1 GCA_003524845.1 Patescibacteria group bacterium | reverse complement strand
AAGCCGCAGGCGCATCCAGAATCTAAGTCAATGTAAAGAGACTCTGGACAAGCCAGAGTGACGATTTATACAATAAATTTCACTTTTTATTTAACCAGCAGCGCCTCTTTTTCTTTATGAGTCAATTGCTTCAACTCATACTCCCGCTTCAGTGCCAAACTTCGCGTCGGAAATTGTTCCGTATACACGAGCTCGAAAGAAGTAAAAGAGCTGAGGTATTTGGCTCCCCGGCTTTTTTTTCGGGCATGCTCTGCCAGACGTTTATGTAAATTATTGGTTTGACCAACATATAAAGTATTGCCCGAAGTCCGTACGATATACACCATAAATTGGTTTTTAAGTTTGTTCATAATTTACGTTTGTAGCTAATCAAGCGTTCTCCTCTTATAATACAAATTACCATGGAACAAAAAGAGGCGCTTGAACTCATGCAGCTGGGCCGCAACATCTACCTCACCGGCCAGGCCGGAGCCGGGAAAACCTTTGTGTTGAATTCGTATATTAAATGGTTGCGGTCAAAACACATCCCCCACGCCATCACCGCGTCCACCGGAATTGCCGCCACACATCTGGATGGCGTCACTCTGGATTCCTGGTCTGGCCTGGGGCTTAGGGACACGCTGACTGATGGCGAAATTCGCGAGCTTGGGCACAAATTTCATTTGAAGCAGCGGATATCTCAGGCGCGCGTTTTAATTATTGATGAAGTGTCGATGATTAAAAGCACCCGCTTTGACGCAGTGAACCGGATTATCCGGTTTTTAAAATCCAGCGATCTTCCATTTGGCGGCATGCAGGTCATTCTGTCCGGAGATTTTTTCCAGTTGCCGCCAGTTGACCGGGATAGAAGGAAAGTGGATTTTATTTTTAAATCCCGGGCATGGGAGGAGCTTAATCTGGCAATTTGTTATCTCACTGGCTCGCGCCGCCACCACGATCCGGAATTAATTAACATTTTAAATGCCATCCGGCATAATCAGGTTAACGAAACGGTGCGGCAGCAACTCTCAAGCCGCATGCACGTTGCATCTCTCCGAATTACCCCTACCCGGCTCTATACGCACAATGTCGACGTTGATGCGATAAATGCTAATGAACTCGCAAAAATCAATGCTGAATCCCGGATGTACGCAATGACCACAATTGGTCCGGAAACAGTTACTGCTGCCATGAAACGCTCGTGTCTCGCACCCGAACAGTTGCAGCTGAAAAAAGGCGCGCTCGTCATGTTTGTCAGAAATAATTATGAAAAAGGCTATGTTAACGGCACGCTCGGTACCATAATAGGTTTTAGTGGTGAGTATCCGCTCGTTAAAACTGCAACCGGTGCGCGCATCACTGCCGAACCAGCGAGCTGGACGATTCTGGATGGAGAAAAAATTGTGGCGCAAATTACCCAGATACCACTCAGGCTGGCCTGGGCAATCACGGTCCATAAAAGTCAGGGCATGACGCTGGACGCGGCCGAAATTGACCTGTCCAAATCATTTGTCGAAGGTATGGGCTACGTCGCGCTATCACGGGTCAAATCAATTTCCGGTCTGAAACTTTTGGGGTTTAATGAAATGGCGCTGCGCGTCAGTCCCGAAATCCAAACTGTTGACACGCAACTATTTAACCAGTCGCAACAGGAAGCTGTCAATCTGGAACGCCTGAGTTTCTGGAAACGCTGGTCTGGTAAACGCGCCTTTATGTATAAACTGACTTCGTAATATTTAATCATGCAACCACGTACCATCCAATTTACGCCTGAAGGCTACCAAAAACTAAAAAACGATTTGGAAATCTTTACCAAACGCAGGGTAACTGCGGTCAATAGTTTGCGCACGGCCCGGGAAATGGGGGATTTGTCAGAAAATGGCGCGTATAAAGCTGCCCGGTTTGAACTAAGTTTCGTTGACCAGGAACTAAGGCGGCTGAAATTTTTGTTGCGGTTTGGCAAAATCGGGACAGTGGTTAATTCCGGACGCGTGGGCTTTGGCAACCGGGTTACCCTGGTGAATGGAAAAGATGAGTTGACGTTTACGCTGGTAGATGGTTTCGAATCAAATCCACAGCAGGAAAAATTGTCAATCTTAAGCCCGATTGGCAAAGCGGTGTTGGGAAAAACAGTCGGGGAAACGGTTACGGTTACTTCTCCTTCAGGCATGGTACACTATACCATCCGCGAGATTACGTAAAGATTTACCGGTTGGCCTCGCGCCGGCGCTTCAGTTTGCGGACACTGCCATGCAGTGTTTTACGGATTTTAAAACTCGGTTTCTTTTTGGGGTTGGTCGTGTATTTGTTCATGCTTTTTAATAGTTTAAACTGCTAATTTTCGTCCTGCAACTGAATTTTCTCTTGCTTTGGCAAGAATGGTGGCTCGACGGGCCAGTAAACTTTTACCTCGGTTTTCTTTTCTCCGCCGGATCGATTCATGGATCCGGTTGACTGCCACATCATGGCGATTTTTAAGCAGCAGTTCCACTTCTTTTTGGCACACTGGATCAGGACAGACACTTTGCGTATACGTCACCTGCGAAGTGCCGACATTTTCGCTCCAGGTTTTTGAAAAAACTCGCGCTTTTCCGCACCGGATACATTGCGTTGCCTTTATCATGGTAGTAACTACCGCTCGAACTGTTAAAATCTGCGAAACCGGCGATTATTAAACCGATTATCATTCATGCCACGGTATTGGGTTTTAGCCAGTGCCTCTTTGACCACGAGCAATCGGTCGTTGATTTTAAATCCATTTAACTTCTCCGCAGCCTGACGCGCTCCTTCTTCAGTGGCCATTTCTACAAATCCAAAGCCGCGGCTCATCCGGGTGCGCTCATCTTTAATAATGGTCAGGGAAACAATTTGCCCGAATGGAACGAATAATTCGTTCAGTGTTTGTTCTGTCGTATTGGTTGGCAGGCAGCCAATAAATAGTTTTTTAGCCATAATTACTCCTCGAAGGTATGAATGCGAACTTAATCCAAACAGTGTGTGTAAACAAGAAGTTGTTTTTTAAGAAAGCAAAATCTGATTTAACGGATTCAGGATCAAATCAATGAACTTATCTAACAGTAACACACACGCTTACCAAAGTCAATTAAACTATAGGTCTATTTACAGCCTGTTTTCTACAAATGGTACAATCTAGCAAAATATGAAATTGGATATTTTTATCAAAGGCGAACTCATTGACCTGTGTGTACCTACTCCCGAGTTTGCCCAAAATTCAAATTGGTACAGTTGGTTTAATGATCTTCAAATTACCCGATTTCTGGAGCAAGGACTGTTTCCCAATACGCCGCAACAACAAATAGAATTTCTTACTAATAATCCTCATCGGCTGATCTTAATCGTGGCACATCAGCAAACATACTTTGGCGTGGTTTCCCTATCCTCAATTAACTTTATGAAGCGCACTGCGGAAATTGCCATGGCTCTGGACAAAAAACTGGTTAAGAAATACGATCGCCTGTTTGCAATCGAAGCCATTGCCCGTATTACCGAGCACGGATTTGCGACTCTTGGTTTGCAGCGAATTTCTGCCGGCCAGCATATTTTACTCTCCGGCTGGCAACAACGGATGGAACTGGTGGGCTATCGGCTGGAAGGCATTAAACGCTTTGGGTTTACAAAAGGCGCAGAGCGGGTCGACTCGATGTGGATTGCAGCAACAGTCGAGGATTATCAAAAGTTAGTAAAACTTCGCGGCGGCTCGCTCTGGGACAGTGCCCGGAAAATGGCGAAACGCTTCCAAAAACTTCCGAAACAATCTCTCTTGCCCGAACTGCAGGAGTTCCAGAAAACAAAAGGGGAGAAGTATTACCAAAAGATTTTTGAACTGCAGTAATTTTCTAATCAGCGGCAATAATTCAAAAAGTTCCTATTATGATTGGTCGGGTTTGAAAAACTTGTTGATTCGTAGTATCTTGAACAAATAGACTAATTTTTCCTTTTACTTTTTCCTGTATCTTTTTGGGTGATTTTTTGTATTGAAAGCTAATTTGAGGCTAAATTCGAGCTGGCGGACATAGGCTCCGATTTAATTGGAGTTGATGATCCTTCAATAACACTCGAAAATATTTTCCGAACTTTTGATTGGGTTCAAATGGTTAAGTATCCTGAGTTGGTTTGGGAGAAATCCCAAAGTTTTTTAAAAAAATAATTATTTCTCTTTAGTAAACCCTAATCTTTTTACTTCTCCCCATTTATCATCCGTTATATCTTTTAACTGACTTTTTAAAACATAAAGACGGGAAGGTTTGCCACGAAGCATAACATTTGAGTAATACTCTGCTTGACGGTTATATATAGCGTCTTTCTCGAAATCTGCATTTATGTAGAAAAACTTTGGTAAACTCTTAGAAAAATCGTTACTTATTTCCTGCTTCAACGCATCGTTTTTATACATAAACCCGTAAGTGTAGAAAAATGGGGAACTAGGAAGTAGTTTGCTTTGCCAGTAGATTAATGACTCACTTGGAACAACTATTAATTTATCTTGGGGTTTAGAAAGAAGCCTGACAGCTTCTCCATAATCAAACTTCGGTGAGTAATTACTATAAAAACTACTATCTCTGTTAAATGGAGTAGTAACCTCTTTTTTGTAAGAAAGCAGTGCAAACAAAATTAAAGGCCCAAGGAAAATACTTAAAATTAATATTTTATAAATTTTTGTTTTTGATTTTAAAATTATAAAATTAATGTTTAAAACGGTAAGCCAGAGAAGAGCACCATACATTGGCAATAAATGAAATCCGCTGTAGAAAAGACCAAAAGGAGCTGGCCGCAAATTTGTAAGCCAAAAAAGTAAAACAGAAAGAAGAGCAATAAGATAACATTTTCTTTTTACAAGAAATAGAAGCGAAATTACAAAGAGGATAGATAAAACTTTAAATGTAAGGAAAAATCCGCTGTTTTGAAAATTAAGGGCCAGTAAGGGGTAAAAGAAAAATCTTGCAATAAAGGTACCCAGGTTGTCGACTTCTGCTGGAATATTTTGAGTTGAAGTTATCAATACAGTGTCCTTGAGGTAAGCAGAAAATGGGAATAACTTAAAAAAAATGAAAGATAAAAGTAGGAAATAAATACCTATGAATTTTAGTAAGAAACTCCTCAAAGGTTTTGAAGATAAATACCAAATTATAGCAATAGATATTATTGCAAATGGAGCTAAAGGCAATAAGGTAAACCAAATAAAGATTATCGAAATTAATGCTATTGCCAAATTAAGTTTACTTGATAATTTTTCTTTTCTGAAAACTGTTTCGTAAATAAGCCCAATTATGAATAAAATGGGCGGTATTGCTAGAGCCTCTGCCAGAAATAAATTACCCAGCAAGTAGAATTTAGTTGTTTCGTATAGTATTGCTGTTACAAAACCCACAAAACCAAACCTAAAAGTTAACAAGAAAAAAGCAGCGGCAGAATAAAAATAAATTAATTCCCGATGTCGTTTAACCAAAAGAAAGATACTATTTGGCTTGGTTATTTCTTGTACTGCGGCACTAATATATGTTGCAGCTGGCTGATGCTGAAAAAATATGTCTTTATATAATTTTTGGCCTTCTAGTATCCAAGCACCTGTTACAAAATTATCGTCTTCATCTACAAATTGAATGTTAAAAATGCTTCTCTCCAAGTATTTTAACTGAAAGACATAAAACACCAACAAAATCAACAAAAGCGTCAAAACTTTTTTAGAAATAAAATAACGTTTATAAAGATATGACGCGTCTATCATTAAGTTAACTAGATTTTCATGATTTTATTATACATATCGTGGAATAAATATTTGCAAAGAAACTTTTTCTGTCAGCTGTATATTAGCTGATAGTTGAGGCTGGGAGACTAGGATTCGGACCTAGATAAACAGATCCAAAGTCTGTTGTCCTGCCATTAGACGATCTCCCAATGGTGGTATTGTACCGTAAACCAGGGCTGATTTTCCAGCTTCAGTGCTGTAGAATATCACTATGCCCACATATTTTTCTACCCGTACGTACGAAGTAAACGGAATTAAACTGAACGTTGCTGAGGCAGGGACGGGGGAGACGCTTGTATTTATCCACGGCTGGAGCAATAACTGGCAAGGCTGGACGCTGTTGGCTGAACAACTGGCTCCGCACTATAAACTCTATTTACTTGACCTGCCGGGATTTGGCGATTCAGACCGGCTGGAAGCATACTCGATAGATTTGGAGGCAGACATAATTGCGAATTTTGTAACCAAATTTGCGCCTCACCCCAGGGCGCTTATTGGCGCGTCTTTAGGTACTATTATTACTGCCCAGACACTGGAGCGGTACCCACACCTGACTAACCGTATAATTCTCTTGGGTACGATTTTTAAACAATTAAGTCTTAAAGAGGCGGCAACCGCATACGAAAAAATTCTCAAGTTTGCTGACAAAACTGAGATAGCGACGAAAATTTTAAGCGGTACAGTCAAATCTCCTCTCACCGCATACCTAGTTGAAAAATTCCTCAATGCTTATAAATTTAATAAGGAACTGGTTGATAAATATAGTCTGCCCGGCCGCAGTAAAATATCAGGTAAATCCTATGTGCAGTTGGGGCTTTCTGCTGCAGATTTTGTGATGGAAAAGTTTTTAAAACAGGCAACGCAAAAAATTCTGCTCATTTATGGTGAAGCGGATAAATACGTCCGGCCTGAAGATGCGCAGGCAATTCTCGAAACCATTAAATCCTCAAATATTACCTTGACAATAATTCCCAAAGCTGGTCACAATCCAGCCTATGAACAGCCGGAAAAAACTGCGGCAATAATTAGAACTTTTCTAAACTAACGCCCTTCTTTTTCTTCTTTCTCTTCATTCTCAGTATCTTTCACTAGAGTTTCTTCCTCGCCTTCAAAAACAGGAGCATTGATTTCAGATTGCATTTCCACAAACCGGTCTACGTAACTTTTATTTTTTGGCTCTGACGGATCCCGTTTTTCCTCGATCTTTTTTTTCGGCGGCGGCCAGACGTCGAGTGGATGGATACCACTATGTTTCTTTTTATGCATATTAGTTAAACTCCGGTTTCATCTTAGCGAGTAATTCAGGACCTGTAAAGCCACCCACCCGAATCCGTTTCAGCGTAAACCTACCGGTAAATGATTGGTTAACGCCGAATTCCACCGTGGCCGCAGTCTGAAAACCAGCGCGAGCTACTTCATACGCGAGAATCTGTGAATACGCGCCAAACGGATAGGCAAAATGGTTGACCGGCCGGCTCAGAAAATTTTCCAGCGCGCGTTTGCTTTCAGTAATTTCCCAGACCGCATTTGGCAATGATAAAAGGGTTAAATTCGGGTGGTTGACCGAATGCGCGTTGATTTCAATAAGCGGGGATGTGGCAATTTCTTTCAGTTGTGCGCGGGTTAAATAATTTTTAGTGTAATCAAGAAATCCGCTCACCACAAAAATTGCCGCCTTGACTTGATGTTTTTTCAAAATGGGAAAGGCATCGGTATAAAAATCCCGGTACCCATCGTCAAAAGTAACAATTACCGGCTTTGGTGGCAATTCGGCCCGACCCGCATAATACGCGCTCAAGTCATCAAAAGTGATCGGCGTAAACCCGTTGGCAAGCAGTGTCGTCAACTGCGATTCAAAAATCTGCGGCGTAATACTTAGACCTTGTCGGATCGTATCCCGTTCGTCAGTCACCACTTCCACATAGTGATAGAGGAGAATGGGCAGGTAAATTTCCGACTGTGAACGTACCCGCGTCAATACATTTCTTTGTTGTTGGGCAAGCTGTAGTGACCTGGCTTCTTCGCGAGCAATTTGCTGTTCATTCTGTTTCCGCAATTGCATGGGATACACGACCGAAGCGTAAATAATTCCCAAGATAAATACTGCAGTAGTTGCACAAACCCAATAGAACTGTTTTCCCAACACCCATTTTTTCATAGGTAAACTGAAGATTGAAAAGCGTAAATTCCCCTCTATTATACTGCAAATCACTTCCTTCGCCTATGGTTTTTTGGTACAATTCAAGGGTGCGGACTCGTAGCTCAGTTGGTTAGAGTGTTGCACTTGTCCGCCTTTGGCGGATTGACACCTGCCCGCCATAACTTGAGCTCGTAGCTCAGCTGGTAGAGCGTTTCGTTGACATCGAAAAGGTCGAAGGTTCAAGTCCTTCCGAGCTCACATATGGCAAGTGCAGGCGGGTTGCAAAGGTCAGAGGTTCGAATCCTCTCGGGTCCACCGCTGAGGTAGCTAAGGTGGTGGTGCCGATTCGGCACCTCTGAAAAACATGCATTATGTCTATATGCTTTACTCCCTTAAAGATCATATGCTTTACATCGGCTTCTCTGATAATCTCAGAATAAGAGTGGTACAACATATTGAAGGAAAAGTAAGAGCAACAAAACACAGATTACCTCTCGAGTTAATTTATTATGAAGCTTATAAAGATAAACGTGATGCGACAAAAAGAGAATACTTTTTAAAAAGTGGGCGAGGTAGGGAATTAATCAAGTCATTATTAAAACATAGTCTGCCAAGGTAGCCAAGTTGGTCACGGCGCGTGTCTGAAAAACACGTTATACAGGTTCGATTCCTGTCCTTGGCACAAAATTATAGTAAAGAATAATTACTTGCATAATGAAAACGGTTGGAGTGGTATATGCAATCCTATCCGCAGTTTTTTGGGGACTGGTCTACACGATTGACCAGAAAGTGCTGGAGAAAACGTCTCCGTTTGCGCTTCTCTTTATTAACTCGGTTTTCGTGCTCATCATCAGCCTCCCGCTACTGATCGTTGATCCGCAGTCAATCAAAACCATATTCAGTTCAGGCAGACAGAATCTGGGGCTCATTTTTTTGGCAGTGGTTTTAAGTGCTCTGGCTAACTATCTGATTTTTGCAAGTATCAAAGTGTTAGGCGCGTCTATAGCCTCCAGTTTTGAAATTGCCTATCCGTTTTTCGTCATCCTCTTTAGCGCGCTCATATTTAAGTCAGGGATTAACGTCCAGTTTCTCATCGGGTCAGTCTTAATTTTCCTGGGCTCACTCATCATTATTAAGTTCAGCTAGAATCAACAGATCCGTTGCCTAATTCCAGTTCACGTTCGGTAAGCAATTCCTTATGTAGTTGCTTTGTAGTTTCATTGGAAAACGGCTTTTTGCCGTAAATGGGAGAAGGTTCACTTTTCAAAAACTTCAGCATTTCCCGGTCTGATTTTCGCATGTTTTCCTGAATTGCCTTACTACCTTTTCCGGTGTAAATCCATAAATAATCAAGATCTTTAAATGTACCGAGAATCGGATTATTTGTAAACCGATCCACCTCACCAAACGCCCAGTTGTCATGCACGCCAACATAATCGGCAATGATTTTAATTTTTTCCTCCGGATATGCAACTGCCCGTAATATCTCTTCAGTAATTTTTTTGCCTTCATCCATGTGGAATCGTCGGATATCGAGCTGATAGTAGTTTTTCTCTGCCACGTCTTTCACTCTTGAGTAACCAACATCATGTAGTATGACAAGTGGTAATAGTATTGTGTCATCTAATTTTTCTTTGTCACAAACCATAGTTGCAATTTCCATAAACCACTCAATATGTACAATGTCCATCGGCCGGCCCTTTTCATAGTATGGTTTGGCTAATTCCCAAATTTTTTGGTAGATTTGCTGCATGGTGTTAGTATAACATCAGGCTGGAAAATTTATGAAACCCCTACAAATTGGATTACTGACTTTTTTTATTTCCCTGTTTTCGTGTTTTACCGCGATCCAGATCTTTGCTGCACCACAGTTAATTAGTCCGCTCGCTGACAATTTCACATATATTGAGCCAACGCCGTTACCCACGCCTCCTGCACCGACTCCGTCTCCAACGCCAACCCCTTCCCCGACACCAACCCCAAAGCCCACCCCGACTCCTTCTCTTACACCAACACCTAAACCAAAACCCACGACCGACCAACTTGAAGAATGGTTTACCAAATACGCCAATGAGCAAAGCATTAATAAGGATTTGCTGAAAAAAATCGCCTGGTGTGAGTCAAAATACAATCCGAATGCGACCAATGGCATTTATGGTGGCATGTACCAGTTTTCGCCCAGCACCTGGAAAAATACCCGTCAGCAAATGAATAAGGAAAGTAATCCTGACTTGCGGTTTGACCCAGAAGCTGCAATTCACGCCGCCGCGTTCCGGATCGCCACAGTCGGCGACAAAGCCTGGCCAAACTGCCGCTAGGGTTTAAAAAAGTAGAATTTTACGGTACAATACCATTAGATTCTTAACTTTTAACTCTAAATTCTCAACTCATTTCGCGGTGGTAGTTCAGTGGTAGAACGTCTCCTTGCCAAGGAGAAGGTCGAGGGTTCAACTCCCTTCCACCGCTCATATGTCTTCGGCTTATGTTTATGTCCTCCAAAGTTTGAAGAATAAAAGACTCTATTACGGCAGCACGAATAATTTACAGAGAAGGATGGGGGAACATTTGAGAGGGCAATCGAAATACACGAAATTTTTACGGCCGCTTGAACTTGTATACTACGAAGAGTTCAACTCTTTGGCTGAAGCAAGAAAAAGAGAATTGTTTTTCAAAACTGGCAAAGGCAGAGAATTTATTAAACAAAAATTAAATGGCAGAATGGTCGCCTGAGGCGACAGGTCGAGGGTTCAACTCCCTTCCACCGCTCAAAACGGGATAACTCATTATCAAACTGCAGAATAGCTTGATATATAGCTCATCAAAAAACCATAAAGCGGAAATCCCATTTCCTCCTAAGAGCCTGTTTGAAAACTCT
>DQGR01000100.1 GCA_003524845.1 Patescibacteria group bacterium | reverse complement strand
ACGAGCACCTATCCCCTAACTCCAGGTGTCATTCTCGCGGAAGCGAGAATCTGATCCTCAATCAAGTTGAGGATGACAGTTTACATATTTTTGTAGGGATAAGTGCCAATAAACTGGTATTTTAGTTTCGTTTTGCAACTACCACTTCTAATACCCCAACTCGAGGCTCTAAATCGTCTAATCTATCTTCTAAATCGCCGGTTCTTTCGTTCGCCGTCTTCGTATTATTGTAAATCTCTTTAATCATTGGCATTGTCTCCTTTTCCATCTCAATAAGAGTCTTAGAATGGGCATCTAAAGTTCTTTTGATCGGCTTCAGAACTTTTTCCAACCTGTTGTCGATTAGATTCCCAATTTCCTGTAAGTCCTTTTTATTCATAACACCATAAAACTCTACATCATGAAATCTGCAAAAACAATAGTGATTAAAATTTACCCGGAGGACTAAATCAAGAAGCTACTCGTCATAGGCACTAGTGGCTAATGTCTAGTGGCTAGTGCCTAGTTTTCGCTTAGAATAAATGGAAACTAAGTGTCAAGGAAAAATTGAGTTTACTGAGAGGACTTAACGTAGTCTAAAGTTTCGTATGGAGTCCAATTAGCTTCTGTTAAACCTAAACCGGGATCACTTATCATTAAATTTTCAAAACCTGTGTAATGTATATCTCTAATTTCTCCATTTGCATCTAGAAAAACCTTCAAATGAGTAGTTTCCCACATATATTTTGTTGCTCTAGCAGCTTTTTCGCAACTCGCCATAAAAGCAGCGTGGAAATCGGGGCGGTTCTGATATCTTGGGTCATTGTATCTATTTACACAATCGGTCAATGCCTGGGCAACACGTTGTGGATCAGTGTTGTCGTCAGTACCGCGAACATTTGAGATTGCAAAACCTTCTTGAATTTTTCTAGCTGCATCTTGACCCACTTCTACAACTTCTTCAGGTGTTAAAATTCTCGGCTTAGAAGAAGATTCCTCCGTTGCCGTCGGTACGACACTTGTTTCTGTCGGAACCACAATGGGCGAAGAACCTCCGCCGGGCGGAGCTTGCTCGCCGGCAATTCCTTGAACAGACGGGTCAGGCGTAAGATTGGATCTCTCTCCCCTTACCGAACCGCCCCCACAGGCAGCAAGCGCAGCCGCACTAATTGATAAAGCGCCTAAAGCCCCGGTTGCAAAAACGCTTCCACGCCTTGATCGCCTATTTGAAAACTGTATTGGTTCGTTAACGACTGGAGAATTAGCCATAGACCTGACCCTGGCAATCATAGCTTCACGGGCCGCTGAGCCTTGGGCAAGCCTGTCAAAATTTGAAGGGATATTTGCGTTTCTTTCAGACATTTATTATTTTTACGCGGTAATAATACCACGCCTATTTCTAAAAAACAATTATACTACTATAAGCCTCTATTGTCAATTACTCTAGGCCTATGCATCTTAGCTAAGGGCAGGCCTTAACCTGGAATCATCTTGACAAAGGCCTGCCCTTTGCCTAGTTGCTAGTGGCTAGTCGCCAGCCTCACTCCCCGCCCTGGCCAATCGGTACATTTGTCCCTTCAGGTACCTCCCATGCTTTCCATTGGCCTAAAACACCCAGAACCACCACCGCTCCCTTTAAATCAAAATCGAATTCTTTGTCAATATATTCGTAAGGGGTAACCGGGAAATCGGCATGCGGATCGGCAGTACCCAGATATACCCCCACAACTTTTTTCTCTCCCGGACCAAATCTGGGGTTGCCTCTTTCCAGGGAAACAACTCTGCCGTCCTTTAAATAGACATAGCCTACAGAAAGTCCGAGCGGGTATTTTTCCACTGGCAATTTATTTTTAATGTCAAAAAGCAGCATGTCATGAAGTGCCGTACCCGGAACATGGTTACCTTTTGTGCTACCTAATAACTTGATGCTGTAGTCGCCGACATAAACTATGCTCCCGTCGGGGTTTGTGCCCTTGGCGAAAACTTCAAGACTTTCACTTGTATCTGAAATTGCTGCATCAGGTCCTACAAGCGCAAAATTGTCTACCGTATGCCCCTTTTTGATTATTTTATTCTCCTCCCTACCCTCATAAAAAGTATAGTACTCGAGATCGTAAACGTTTTCTTCAAAAGGAATCTCGAAGTCAAGATAAACGGGAAGCCCGAAACCGGGCGGCACCAATCTTGACGGGTGATGTTCAGGCTGGTACAGCCTTGTAATAGTCCTGTACGTCCCGTCCTTATAAGGGGCAAACGGATAACTAAAAATACCCTCATAATCAATAGGAACAACAACATCAACTATAACCGGCGCCTCTTTAACTCCGTAATTGAGCCGCTCGCCATTTTCACCGACTATTCCTACTCCCCCATCGGCAAAGTCCGGCTTTACATATTCAAATTTTTGCCATTTTTCGGTCTTATTCCTGGCTATCGCACTAATTACCACATGTTTTGTGCGCAACCCTGAAGACCTTGTATTGGGCATTACATTCGTGTACTCATTCCAATCGACTATCCCTACGTCAAAATTGCCCAGATTAAGAACTTCCGCTGAATTATTCCTCTCTGATTCCGGTGCGCGTGTAGGCAGTGGCGTAACCGTCGGCGCCGGTGTTGGCGTAGGCAATATTCCTTCCAAATCCTTCCCTGCCATAAAAGCCACTGTTAGCATGTCTAAATCGCTGTTTTGGTCGTTATAACCTAAATGTGTGTAGACAACCTTCCCGTCGCGGATAAATATAGTTCCCGGATTTGCCAGAAGAACATTGTAGTTTTGGGCAAATTCCTTTTGCGAATCCAAAAGTATAGGCATATCCTGGCTGTAATTTGGGTCGAAATCCCTGACAACATGCAAAACAACAAGCCCCTGGGATCCATAATTTTTCATTATTTTGCTAAGTTTTTTACTTTCCAGCCTGCAAGGGATGCATGCACCCTCCTGCGAATACTGGACAATAATAGGCCCGTTTCCTAAATCATGGAGCGATAAAGAAACGCCGTTTTTATCCTTTAAGGTAAAATCCGGAGCTTTTTTAAACTCCTTCTTTGCCGGATCTGTATTTTCCGCCGATGCACTCGGAACCGGCGTAATGTTTGCATCAAGCACCTCCCCTTGGTTTGTCGGTTCCTGTGGGATTTCCTGGCGACTACCGCTATCGGTTGTGCAAGCTACGGCACCAACCAAGGACACCGCGCCGGCGGTTGCTGCCAAAACCGGATAGCGCAAAGACCTTGGAATTTTACTAAATAAAGGCCGGTTAACAGCCTCTGGAAGATCTAATGTTGGAGTAGGCTCTTTGATATTGAAATCCTGGTTTTGATCCACCAAAGCGGCCTTAAATGCCTCTAAATTGGCAAGTTTCGCGGCATCCGACTGCCCTGCCCTTTCTTCGAAATTTGGATAAAATCTATCCGGCATTTAAGATGGCAGTTAATTTCTTTTTTGTGAAGCCCCACCCGCTTGCCCAATCAGCACGCTTTGTGACTGGAGAGCTTCGTCGCCTATTTTATGAAGAGCCGTCAGGGAATAAGTCTGGGTGCCGCTTGTAATCGTTGCCCTAAACACCAAATCATAGGAAAAACCTGAGCTGTCGGCAGAAACACCAGCCTCCACTGCAGGCGGATAAACATCCATCACAGCAGGAAACTGGCCGTCTTTCGAGCTGATAAATAACTTCCAACTCTCATCCATCACGTTGCGGGGATCACTTTCCGATTTGCCGTAAATTAAAACTTCTTTCTTGGAAGGATCATTCTCCGCAGGTGATTCCTCATATTTTGTGATGCTAAGCACTTGATCCCCAATTTTCAATTGACCGAGTTCCCTGTTTATTTGATCCGTCGCAGCCGGATTATCTTGCTGGCCGGAATCACCGAAAATACCTAAATTGACTTTATTGTGAGGTACAAAAAACCAAGCAGTAGCGGCTACTGTAGCTGCAAGCACTACTCTGCCGGCTCTGTTTGGATGTGTATTCCTTCTTTCGTCATCTACCCTCATACGCCAAAATTATACCACTTGGAGCATAATTATGGGATCAAAATATATCATAAAGTTCGATTTATAGATCATTATCAGCAAAAGGGCAGGCCCTTTTCGGTGTAATCCACAGGTTAAGGCCTGCCCGTTACCTTGTGACTAGTTACCAGTCGCTAACATCTGATAATGTAGCAATTGGGCGATAATATCTGTTACAATCCGNNTATGAACCTTGCCAAAAACCGCACAATCTTTTCTATTGCCATTCTGTTAATAATTGCAATTATTGCACTCGTTGCCATTTTCTGGGCCCGTGGTTTCAAGCCTAATTTTAGAAACGGAACTATACAACGGACCGGCCTTATTGTCGCCAATTCCCTTCCTACAGGCGCCCAGGTTTTTATAGACGACAGGCTAACTTCCGCAACCAATACCAGCATCGCGTTTTTGGAGCCGAAAACGTACAAAGTAAAAATAGAAAAGGACGGCTATACAACTTGGCAAAAGGATATTACGGTCCAAGCGGATCTGGCCACCGAAATAAATGCCCTTCTGTTCCCGCTAGCGCCCCAAATATCGCCTTTAACCACGACAGGCGCCACCAACCCTACCTTGTCACCGGACAGCGCCAAAATCATCTACGGCGTCTCGGGCGTAAACGGCGGAGTATACATTTTACCTATGACGGATAACATTTTTGCTTTCCGCCAAGGTACTAGGCTTATTGCCAAAAACACCGCTTCATTTGATTTTTCAAACGCCCAATTCAATTGGGGCCCGGACTCAAAACAGGTCATCGCCAGGTTTAAAACTGCAGACGGCACAGTTACGGCAAACCTAATGCTGGACTCCGATGTTTCAAACCAACCTCTTCGGGATGTTACCGCATCCCTCGGGGCAACTATTTCCGACTGGCAAGAACAGATAAACGCCCGCGCCCAAACATTGGCAGTTTTAGCACCGGATGAAGTAAAAGGCGCAACCGAGGAGGCAACCCAAGCCTCCCCATCGCCTGTTGCCAGTACACAGTCGACAGTTAACGGTAAAAACATATCCGTGAACCGTGAACCGACAACTGATAACTTAATCAACTACTACCCAACGGGGCTTATCTTCTCCCCGGACGAGGAAAAAGTGCTTTACACCGACAAAAATGGTAAACACCACGTCTACGATCTCAAAAACAAAAAGCAATACACCATGCCGGATTTCACAAACCTTATCAATATTACCTGGTTCCCTGATTCAGCCCACCTTGTTGTTGCCCAAAAAGACCAGATCTCAATAATCGAATCGGACGGAAATAATAAAATGGGGATCTATTCCGGAAAGTTTGAATACGGTTTTGCTTTCGCCCACCCCTCCGGCAGCAAGTTAGTGATTTTAACCACCCTCACCCAGCCCGAAGGCACACCCTCAAACCTCTACGCGATAAATTTAAAGTAGGTTCCAGTTGTCAGTTGCCAGTTTTCCTAGCTAAGGTCAGGCCTTTGTTGGGAAATTGCCAGCCTAATGCCTGACCTTTTCCAACGCCACCTAGCCTCTAATACCTAATCGCTAATAGCTAATTGTTAAAGAAACCTTGTTGGAAACCTGTTCGGCACCGCGATTTAAAACAGCAGTGTAATTACCCATAAACGCCTTATTCCAGGCAACAGAAGACTCGCCGGAGGCGATTAAGCCGCTTTCAAAAACAATCCGGCCGTCGGCTAAATTCACTACCTCGAGACTAACACGGCCGTCGGAAGATGGAGCAAACTTGAACGTTACATCGCTCAGCTTAATAGTCGCCACAGCCAGAGTCCAAGAATTTACCGTTTTCTCTTCCCGGCAAGACTGCTTTTGCGGGTCTGCAAGGCAAATTATTCGTTGTGGAACCGGCCGGTTTGAACCCAAAAGGCCAAAAGCGGTCGCAACTCCGGCACTCAGGATCAGAAACGAAATCGTAATAAGAAACAACAAGTGGGAAAACCCCTTGATA
This sequence comes from Patescibacteria group bacterium, assembly GCA_003524845.1. GTDB lineage: Bacteria > Patescibacteriota > Microgenomatia > UBA10105 > UBA10105 > UBA10118. Next base: position 7,737 of record DQGR01000100.1, on the reverse strand, counting down.
TTACCCATGATCACTTCCAGTATATCCCAGAGAAGGAAAACAATTAAAACTCATTGCGTGCTTAATGCTACTGTACGTTGAAGTTAACGGTATTCGATACTGCAGTAGTAGCATAATAAAGGGCCGCAGAATAACTGCCGGCCGGGGCGTTACTCCAGGAAACCTGCGTCCACCCATTGGCAATTGGACCAATGTCATAGACAACCGTCCCGTTTGAAACCGTATTGTTGCTCTTCACAATAAGACTAACGTTACCATTTGATGCCGGTGTTAAGTTAAAAGTAACGGTACTGCCGCTAACAGTTGCCTGACTGAGAGTCCACTGGCCACCTGTCGGTACGGGCGTCGGCGTAGGAGAAGGGGGCGCTTGGACAGTAACTGCAACAGAACTTTTGGCACTGCCGCCTAACCCTGTGCAAGTTAAGGTGTAAGTGGTGGTAGCAGTAATGTTGCCGGTTGAAATACTGCCGCTGGTTGGAACAGAGGCCGCATTAAACCAACCTCCCGATATGGTGCAGGCAGTTGCGTTAGCTGAATTCCAAATCAAAGTAGTTGATGTGTTGTATGGGATATTAGTACTTGCTGCGGTAATTGAGACAGTTGGCACAGGCGGTTTAATAGTGAATGAAACTGTATTGGATACGGGGGCACTTCCAAAATACAACGCCGCAGAATAACTGCCGGCCGAAGCGTTACTCCAGGAAACCCTCGTCTGGCCACTAGCAATTGGGCCGCTGTCATATACAACGGTTCCACTTGAAACCGAGTTGTTACTGCGGACAATAAGGCTGATACTGCCGTTGGAGGCAGGCGTAAAACTAAAGGCAGCAGTATTGGCACCAACAACCGGCAAACCAAGTACCCAGTATGTCTGGTCGGTAACATTCAATGTCCCGCAAAGTACATTACCGTTACTACCCAGCTTTGCATGGCCGACAGAAATTGTATATGACCCTTTTGGGACAACAGGTAATTTCACCCCAACAGAACCGTTTTTGGGTAAATCACCTATTACATTAACCAATTGGCTATTCGAATTACTTTGAAGATTTATATTGCCAGATGCGCCACCGCTGACAACAGTTAAACTACCGCCAACCGGCACTGATGTTGGATTAAACGAACAGGCTGGAGCCGCCGCCATAGACCCGGGCTTGCCTGCCAGAATAATAAATACAACAAGAAAGCCCATAAACAGCATTGATACGGCACTCATTCCAAACACAACAACTGTATTCTGTTGGGATTTCGTTAAATGGTGGAAGTTAATTAGATTATTGGACATGCAGGCAACTGTTCAATATTATTACTCTATAACCCATTATGTGCAGTTATTAATCTATGTGTCAATAGATAATCCTGTCACAATAACTTAATCCGAAGGCTCTCCGGCAAACTTGTACGCGATAAATTTGAAGTAGTAATTAGCCATTAGTTTTTAGCAACTAGTTGATGCAACCACTAATTACTAATTACTAGTCGCTAGTGGCTAGTGGCTAGTTGCTAGTGGCTAGTTGCTAGTCGCTAGTTGCTAATTCTAAGGCCTAACCTTTACCTGGTCTCTGGTGGCTGGTGACTAGTAGCTATTTATGCGACGATACGCAGTAGTTGAAATCAATCGGCGCACCGTCCGGCACGGAAAGCTTGCACTTGGCGCCTGTTGCAGTATTGATAAACGGATCCGAAGAATCCTCAAGCCTCGCCCACAATTCATAATAAGTACCCGCTGGGTCGGAGTAATACCCGTAATAATAGACAGGAGAACCGCTTCCGCCGGAAGGAGTTGCTGTCGGTGTTGGCTCCATGGTAGGCGTTGGGGTAGGTGCCAAGCATGGAATTTGCAAATCACCCTTATCAATTACTCCCGAGTCAACATCTCCCGAATCTGTTATCGAAACAGTTCTTAGCCAAACATTTGCAGCTTCATTCTCCCAATTACTGTTAAATGTAATATTCCAATTAACTGTAAGGGTTGTACCGTTAACGGAATAGCTGCTGCTCGCCCTATTAAGGGTAGCATAAGGATTAGGATTGCCCGACCAGTCCCAGGAGGAACCCGCAAAATCCCTGACCGCATAACTGGAAGCGCCTACATTTAAAACTGCAGTAAATGCCCCCTTCGGGCTTGCATCCCAATCGGGGTCAGGATTTGTATTTACATATATGTATGCATAGCGGAAATCACCTCCGCCGCCAGGATGCTCAAAAGTGGAGGTCAACGTATAACTTGTTCCGTAATCAACACAGCTTGGGCCGCTATAAGTGTCAGGATAACCCGGCCCGGCAGCATAAACCTCACTTGGGACCGGAACTTTAACATCCCCAATCGCTGACCAAACATTCGCCATAAAATTTGTAAATGAAAAAGCCTGCTTCGGGTCTTTTGGAATCGACTTAAAATACGGGTTTAAATTTGGTATCCAGTTATCAACGGACTCTGAAGTGTAATTCCCGGGAATATAGCGGAAACCATTGTCCGTGTAATATTGCTCCAGGGCGCTGGCGATTTGCCCAAGGTTGGCCTTCCGGATACCGTCCCTTGCTTTTGCGGTACCATTAACAAGCCTAAATGCAACCAGAGAACCAATAATAGCCAGTATTGCAATAACAACTAAAAGTTCAATCAGCGTAAAACCAAGCACGCGTAGTCTTTGTAAAAGAAATCGGCTAATCCTTTTATGCAGCAGCTTCTGAGACCTATGTTTTTTCAAGGTGTTTAATTTTATTGTGCAACCACCGCGAAAATTAGTCAAACGGAAACAGTTGTCAGGGACCAGGAGAAAGGTCAAGCCTTATTCATTTTGGACTATTGNNTCGATCGACTATAGTCGTATATTAATGGCCTGACCTTTTTCTAGTGGCTACTGCCTTGACGTCATACAGTAATTGAAATCAATCGGCGCCCCCGGCGGGACCGACAACTTGCATTTTGCGTTTGGGGAAGTATTTACCTGCGGGTCACTCGTATTTTCAAGGCGTGCCCAAAGTTCGTAATACGAACCTACAGGATCGGAATAATACCCGTAATAATAGACGGCAGAGCCGCCGCCCGTAGGTGTTGCTGTCGGCGTCGGCGTTGGTGTTGGTGTTGGGGTAGGCGNNTCGATCGACTATAGTCGTATATTGATGGCCTGACCTTGAGATAAAGGTAGTTATCTCGATCAGGAACGATTTCGAGGTGCAAATTGGCCTGTCTGGTTTTGGTATTCACTCCTTGAAACTGGATTTGAAATAACTTCCATCGCCCGGTTAACTTTTACCATCGCATCGTGATTTCCCCCATGGTCCGGATGTGCAATAGAAGCAGCCGCCCGGTAATTCGACTTGATTTTCTGACTTGCCTCCTCCTGCGTCATTCCCGAAAGCTCGGTTGCATTTAGGTTCAGTGCCCTGAAATAACCAAGACTGTCTTGCCTGTCCGTTCGGGGCAGGCTGTTGGAAACCTTAACCTCTTCTTTAGCGTAATTTTGACCGGAATTACTCGATTTTTCCTGCGGCCGTTGCCGAAAAACTTCAGGATTCGGTTTAATTGGTTCAGGAGTGGTATGTTCAACCGGATCCAAAACCACCTCAGGGGTGTTCAAGGGAACAGCAACGGAAGCATGAGCAGGACTTACCAGTCCTACCCCTTCAAGATTCTTGGGGTCCACCCCAAATTTTCCGGTAAATTCACTTGAAGTGGAAATTCTAACCAGTGAGTAGCCTTTCGGCAATTTTGAGCTTAAGTCCAAAGCGCTCATATAATCACCTTCGGTTTTTAATACTTCCAGCTGATAGTCCCCTCCCGGCAAAATATACTTTAGAAGGTTAAGTTCGTTTTGCTTGACGACACCTTCAACGGTTTTGACCGGCCTGTATGCCTCTTTTGAGTTCATTTGTGGGAATTTATAGCAAATTCAAGGGGAAAAAATCTTGACTTTTAGCTAACAGGACCATTACATAGCCACAAATCAATTTGTGCCCTAGGCGAGACTCGAACTCACAACCTTTCCCTTAGGACGGGACTGCTCTGTCCAATTGAGCTACTAGGGCGAGATTTATGTTGAGATTATATCGCAGTGCTACCACCTCGGCAACGCTAGCAGTGGCTCTGTGAACTTTTTTCGGGATGGGCAAAAGGCAAATTACTGCTATAAAGAACATTTAGTCCGCAAAGCCTGTCCATTGATAGGATGTTCTTTAAAGTTAGCTCGGCCTCGCTTTTATACTGTGCATACTGGTCAACAGTTTGTGCCGAAACCATAATCACGTAGACATTTGACTGACTCAAATACTCAATCGTGAAGTGGCTGTTGACGTAAGGCAAACTCCTTGAACTTGCCTGGACATTTTCAATCAACCCTCCGTCATTTTTTGGCTGGCTCTTAAACTTATTGATAGCCTTCGGATAAAAAACCACCGAAAACCACACCAGCGCCAAAGTCAAAAAAACAATGCTTGCTTTTAGTATCTTGTCCAGAATATCGGATAAATGTTTTTCCGCCATTTAAGAAATAGCCTTTGTAAACTCTATTATGGCAAAGGCCAATGTAATTAGTGCGATAACCAAAAAAGAAGATGCAATCAAAGGGTCTTCCAGAAAGTTTGAGAAGCAGTGCATTGGGTGCGTGTGTTGATGTGGATGCTTTTTCGTGGGCATAGTCCCTCTTACCTTAAGCTTAAAACGCCGCCCACCAAGTGTCAATTTAAAAGTCTAAGTGTCGAAGACACTGAGCGCAGTCGAAGTGTCGGGGTGCTGGGAATTGAACCCAGTGTCTCTCCGTCCCGAACGAAGCGTGTTACCGATACACTACACCCCGAGTTGTCAATATTATACAAAAACCCCCAATTCCTTGGGGGCTAATGTATTAAAATCCAATTTCTTTCTACTTCCCTGCGTTTGCATTTGCTTCAACAAAGCTGACACATGATCCTTGATTCTTAAAAACCGGACTGTTGAAATTCTGCCAACCGCCCTTATTGCACTCATCCTTATTGGTCGGAGTCGTTAAAACAATCGTATCGTCTTCAAAGTCATAAGTCGTGCTGGTTCCGTCAAAACCCAAAGTCACATTGTCTACAAATCCGTCGAGTTGGTCGCTTGAAGCATTAGGTCCAACCTGCAGGCGGATTCCCCCTGTACCGTCAGTCCTGTTTGCAACTGCAACCGAAACAACAGACGGGCTGCTCAAACAATTTGTTACGTATTGCTGAAGGGTTCCGGTACCACCTCCGCACAAATTCCATGTCCAAATACCGTTCTTTGCATCCCATGTTTGCCAAATTCCCGCTGTTGGCGTTTGGGAAGTTTGGCTCCTTGGGTCAAATGCCAATTCATCATTTAAAGAACCCGTTGCCGTGTTTACGACAATGTCGGCTATTAATTTTGGGTAAGATGGCGCCGAAGCACCTCCCGGGACATAAGTTGAATAGCTTGCGGATACTCCACCAACCCCCAAAGTTATCGGCTGTCCTGCATAAGAAGTGTTATGTATGGCCGAAAAAGTCGAACCGTTTGTGCCCGATGAAAGCTCTACACTGCCGCTTCCCAAAGGTGGCGTAGAAGGCCCGGTTACAAAGCGGCCGACGCCATCAACCAAATTGTTTGTTTGGAAATCCCAACTGCCTTGAGCCGAAGGTGAAATTACAGTCGCCGCCAAAACCGGGGTGGCAACAACCAGCGAGGCAATTGCTAGAACCGAAGTAAAACCTGCCGTTATCTTCTTCATATATTCACCTCCTCACAAGCAGAAATTTCCCTAAATTTACTACCTAGGCAACTTCAAGTCAAGAGAAGAATAGCAAGATACAAGCACTGTTTTCACTTTACACTTCACACTTTGCCCTTTACACTATACTTATGCCATCTGCCCGCAGCTTATTATCTAAAATCTATCATCTAAAATCTGGGTTTACTCTTATTGAGCTTCTGGTGGTCATTTCCATAATCGCAATACTAATATCAGCCGCAATGGTATCCTTTTCTGTTGCCCAAACAAAAGGCAGAGACGGCAAAAGAAAAGCCGATTTAAAAGGAATCCAGCAGGCGCTCGAGCAGTATTACCAGGCAAACGGGCATTATCCCGTTACAAGTGGAGGCAAAATGCAGTGTAATACAACAACCGACACCACAACAGTTACCTCATGGGGCGGCACATTTATTTGTGGAGGGACTACTTACATGAAGCCGGTACCAAAAGATCCTGCTTTCGACCCAAGCAGCAACAAAGATTACTATTACGACAGTGCCGGCAGTAATAGTTACAAGCTAAGTGCAACTGTGGAAAACAAAAACGACTCGGAGAATACTGACAACCCTAACTATTCGCTTAACCCTACCTTGCCATGCGATCCTACCGTCAACGGTCGGACTTACTGCGTCATAAACCCGTAAGAAAAATTAGCTACTAGCAATTAGTACCTAGCCACTAGTTAATAATTTCCAATCCTAGTCGCTAATGGCTGATAACTAACCCGTTACCCTCACCCCATCAAAACGAAAAACCCCGCAAGAAGCGCAATCAAAGCTATCAGAAGATACTCGAGATACAATCTGCCGCTCGCTTCCCTTTTGGCATGGTGGTAAACAAATCCCCACAGCACATAAAAGGCAACTAAAAGGACAATGACCAAAAACTGCCTCGTCGGGTTATACCGCGCCAGGTATATTGCCACTGCCCCCACCGCGTAACCAAAATACAAAAACAAATGCGCAAATTTTTCCAGCTTCTTATTCATTTAGTTCATAGTTTATGGTTCATTGTTCATAGATTTCCTGAGTGCATTGATTCTTTTAGCCAAATCGCTTGTTGATACATACAGCTTATCTTGTTCTTGCTTAGAGAGAAAACCAAGCTCCAAAGAAACTTTATACAAAGCAACAAGTTCATAACAAGACCCCACAGCCATCGTCAAAAAATGCCTAAAATCCTTTTTCGTTCTAGAAGAACCTTCGGCAATGTTGAGTGGCACAGATACGGCAGCTCTCCTCAACTGACTAACTAATCCGAAAAGTTCGTCTTTCGGATATTTCTTAGTTAATTTATAAATATCAGTTGTTAACAATACAGCCTCATGATAAACATTTAATCTTTCGAAGTTAATCATTTTTGTTAACTATGAACTACTTACTATGAACTATGAACTATGTACTATCAACCACCTACTATTAACTATGAACTATCGACCATGAACCATGAACTATATAATCGCTCCTTCCACCGCGTACCAGATTACCAAAAGCACAAATCCGAGCATCCCCAAGTGCGCAACAACTCCCGGCCTCAACTCCAAATTATCGCGCCTGACAACAAACAGGACTTCAAGCGCAAACAGCAGGAATATGAAGCCGACAATAACCAAAGTTGCGATCCTCGAAATAGAAAACTGGCGGCTGGCCAAAACCGTTGCCTGGCTTCCAGGCCCGCTTACCGGTTCCAGATTCACATTTTCAATTGGATTGACAATGGCAATTGGAATGGGGGTTACGGTTGGCGTAGGTGATGGAACTACGGCAACCTGCTGACCCGCAGCCTGGCCGCCGGGAGCAGGTGTTGGAACAGGTGTCGGGTTGGTTTGCGCCAGAGTGGGCGTAGTCGGAACTCCCGCAACCGGCGTCCCAAACATCTGGACCACTAAAATTCCGTCAGTCCCCGTCAACTTGCCGTCGGCAACTGCAACACCGATTTCCTTGAAATTAGAATCCAGTATATTTTCCCTGTGCGAGGGCGAATTCATCCATGCGCCAACTACCGAACC
>DQGR01000040.1 GCA_003524845.1 Patescibacteria group bacterium | reverse complement strand
ACTAATTTTGATCGGGTTGGGGATACTCTTAGCAATTAAATTGATCCTTGCAATCTTCTTACTAAAACCTGCATACTAAAGCTATGGAACCGCTGTATACACGGAGATCGCTCTATATTCTGCTAGTATTAGGATTTCTTGTTTCCACGTTATTTTTTGGACTTTCACTGGTAAAACAACGCCAAGAACTACGAGAAAAAGCAGCTGGTGCAACTGTATTTACGGTCAAACCCAATAAGACTTACTTGGCAGTAAATGATGAGGTTGTTATTGACGTCGAAATGAGCACAGGAGCCGACCAAGTGACTATTGTTGATTTAGTTATCAATTTTGATCCGAATGTTTTTGATGCAATAAGCCTGAGCAATACCGGATATTTACCGACTACGTTCGCTGGGCCAACCTTTAATAATGGGCAGGCGCGGATTGTAGTCGCTGCTGGTTTGGAAGAGCCTAAGCAAGGTCAAGAAACGATAGTGCAGTTAGTTCTCCAGAGTAAGATACCCGTTGCAACAACACAAATTGATTTAAAGGGGACACGCGCCCGAGCCTATGGACAGGGTGAAACAGATGTTGTCGCTTCACTGATTCCAGCTATTATTGTCGTAACCGCCGAAGAGACTATCCAGCAGCCGCAGACTACTTTGTCGATGTTTCCGGTTACCCTGAGTGTAAGTTCGGGGCAGAGATTTTATTTACCGGTTAAAATGAATACCAACGGTAACAAGGTAACTGGAGTTGATTTAGTAGTACTCTATGATACCAATTATTTTGATGGTAAAAACATCAGTAAAGGCGGATTTTTACCCACAGAGTTCACTTCGGGAACAGTAGTCGATGGAGTGGCTAAAATTGCCACAGTTAGTTTGGTTTCCCAACCAGTTGTGGGAGAAGGAATCATTGCAGTACTTGAATTTGAAGCCAAAACGACTGGTACAACTACGGTTTCAATTGATGCTTCAACTCAAATTTCAGGTTTAGGTGGAGATCCAAATTTGTTAGCCGCACGTGAAAGTAGCACAATAACCATTGGACAAGTAGCAATAAGCCCCGGGATTGGTGGTACTTGTGTGGCGGCAGTGCCTTCAATTCCTTCAAATTTTACGGCCCGCACCGGAAGCTCTAATAAGGTTGAACTGTCCTGGTCGTCAGTAAGCAATGTCACTCATTATGGAATTGTATACGGTTTGTCGCCCGGTGTTTATATTTATGGCGCGGCAAATGTGGGTAACACGACTCAATTTACCGTTACTGGTTTAGCGTCCTCTACCCGTTACTACTTTGCCGTATTTGCGGCAAATGACTGCGCCGCTTCCGGTTTTTCAACCGAAGCAAATGCACTATCGAGTACGTCAACTGGCGGAGGCACTATTAAAAAAACATCTCCATCATCCGCGCTTCGTACTTCTCCACAGCCGTCGTTTGTGCCAATTGATCCAAACCAACCAAATCCATTTCTACAGACCGGGACACAGCCGAGTCCGACATTGGCGCCACTATTTGTCTCAGTGCCCCCAGAAACTCAAGAAGCGGCGAGTGGATCAGGGATCCTTTCACTGTTGACTCCAGTGCGGTTGGTAATCATTGCCCTAATATTATTATTAGGCGGGGCAATCCTCTATCTTACTTTCCACAAATCATCGGTTGAAAGCTAAGCCCTGGTCAGTTTGACAAATATATCCCGGACAAATTACAATTGCTTCTAATTGCTGGAAGAGCGTTGTATTAAGTTTAATTAAATATATGAAAATAAGAAAAGCAGTTATCCCAGCCGCTGGGTTCGGGACCCGGTTTTTACCCCAGACTAAAGCCTTACCCAAAGAAATGCTGCCGATTGTTGATAAACCGATTATTCAATATGTGGTTGAAGAAGCGGTAGCCTCAGGAATCCGCGATATTATTATCGTTACCGGCTGGCACAAGCGGGCGATTGAAGACCATTTTGATTACCCGTTTGAGCTGGAGATGCGGCTGAAGGAGTGGGGCAAACTCGAACAGCTTGAAGAAGTCAGACGGATTGCTGATATGGCCAACTTCATTTACATCCGGCAAAAAGGTCACTATGGTAACGGGACGCCGGTGCTCTCTGCCCGCGAAGTGATTGGAGACGAACCGTTTGTGGTTTTGTGGGGAGATGAATTTATTCACAGCACGCCACCGCGAACCAAACAGTGCATAGATGTATTTGAAAAATATGGCGACCCGGTTATTTCCGCGATCCAGGTGCCGAAAAAAGACGTCAAGCGTTACGGAATTGCCGATGTCAAAAAGATCGAGCAGAATATTTACCAGATTTTTAATTTGATTGAAAAACCGGAGCCGGAGGAAGCGCCTTCTACTCTGGCTGCGCATGGCTGTTATGTGTTAACCCCGGATATTTTCGACGATTTAGCCAAACTTAAGCCAGGCAAAGGTAATGAAATCTGGCTGACCGATGCTATTAAGAATCTGATGAAACGCCGGCCGGTGTATGCCTGCGAAATTAAAGACGGCCGCTACTACGATACGGGCAACAAGATCGAATATTTAAAAACCGTCGTCGAATTTGCCTTGCAGCACAAAGAACTGAACGGCGACTTCCGCGAGTACCTCAAGGGTTTGAAGTTATAAACTCCGGTCAACTCGCGAATTTGTTTATGAATCCCGAGTAATTTTTTTGTCACGAGTTACATCGCGTCAAGTTATGATGCGTGAATTCTTCATGAGTTTTAAAGATTTTCATGTTTGCAATCCTCATCACATCTTGGTTGTGCTATCCATACTAAGTAAAAATTTTGTTTTTCTTGCTGAATGGTTAAATCTGGATGCACGTCCAGCTTAGCTGTAGCCAAAACTCCATTATTGCTATCCTGTTGCAACTCAGTTAATTCTGATTCAGTGAGGATTGTAATATTAATGTCAATTGGATTAGGAGTTGTTTGCTGCGTGGACACTAATTGAGAGTTTTTGTTTTGGGCTTTAGTTATTTCTTGTGGAATGTTATTAACATGAATGTCGACTTCGAAGGGTTTATCCGCAGATGTGCTATAGGGATCAGAAAAGCGATAGAGCAAATTTAAGTTACTTGGTAATGGCAAAGTAAATATGTCTTCACCTTGTTGAATATCTATTCCAACCATATAGGTTTTTCCTAAATAATAGTCTGTGCCTGTTGTTGCAATATTCTGAGCTTTGTAGTCATTATTATTGGCATCTCCAAAAGCATCTTTTCCGTACATATTATAGGTATCTTCAGTTGCAGTAATGCCAAATGATGTGAGAATTTGAGGTGTAATATTTTTATTTCCATCATACACATTGATTTCATATTTAAAATTTTCAGGATATTCTAGCCACCCGCCACCTTCCTGCATTGTGCTGATTGCGCCTTGTGTTGAGGCAACTGCAATTTGTAAAGCAGTAATATTCGTGATTTCATGTTCAGGGTTCGCTGCAGACATAATGTCATCTAAACCGAATTGCGCTTGTCCGATATTATAGTTTTGCCAGTTTTTTAAGAACTGTGCTGCGGGAAGGATATATTCATCCGTGTCTAAAACTAAATGATCAGAGCCGATAAAGGAATGGTACAAATCAACTGCTGTCATCAGATGCGTTTCCTCGTGGATCCATCCGGCTGCCATGGGTAAGGGTGTTGAAATTTGCGGAATATTGATTTCTGATGCCCCTGTGTTAATAGATAAAGGTGCATCATCATAAATAAGAAAATCAACATTTGGTGGCCAGGGAATATACGAATTTCCATGCAGTGCCATTGGTATTGGAGTTATTCCACGCGGATCCTGGCTAAGAAGGTTTGTCTGGTCAAGCAAGTCGTCCGGTATCACAACAAGCTGTGCCTGCATTTCTTCTGGAACCAAAAGGCCGTTTTCTCGCGCGGCCTGTAACTGCTGTGCGGTGGGGTACAAAAACGAAATATATTCGAGTACTTCGAAAGGGACATCCGTAAGTTCTGGGTATTGAGCAAGCACGTTTTGCATATTTTCGGAAATCCCAGCGTAATCGCTTTCGCGTACGATAATTACTCCGTCAAATACATTAGAACTGTTTTGACTGCGGGAATTATTATACTTGGCGATAAAACCACTGTTGTCAAAGTATGCACCCTGCGTTTTGAGCAAGTTATTTAGATCTGTATACAAGTCTGGATATTGCGCCCATAACGCCTGGTTGAGTTCCGCAATTGAGTTGACGTGTGACACTTTCGTATTGGTTTGTATCAGGTTAATGAATTCTTGCAGTGAGCTAGCAGATACAACTTGGTCATATAGACCATAGGTATTTGAGCGAAGTTCATTTATATAATTTGTTGGGTCGATATTTGGGCGCATTGAAGTAGGATTTGTACAATAACCTCCGGAATATGTCGGTTGGCAAGAAAAAGCGCAGCTTTTATTGCAATATGGAGTGATTGTTACATAACAACCGAGACCACAGATACCTTTTGTAATTACATTACTGTGTATCGAGCATAAGTCATTGCACTCTTTGATTTTGTTTACCAGTTTGGTCAGTTGGTTTGGCGTTTCACACCTAGTTCCATCTTTATTACATTCAAGGCCAATACCGCAAGTCTGTTGTATCCAGCCGGTTCCGTCTGATTTACACCTACTAATGGTGTTGTTAGTGCAGGTGGTGGTTTGCGCGGCACACACTTTTGCAGATTGCGGTATTTCCTCTCCACAGCATACGCCAGCCTGGTAAGGACAATTACTACACTCTGTTCCAGGGTATCTATTAATGCTTGCGCATGACATTACAATTTCATAACACTTGTCTACCGGAAGCAATTTACACGTTCTGTGCGCTTCATCTTCCCATACTGCTTCTTTTCCACAATTCGAAGGACATGCACAAAACGCACCCACCGGACAGGAAGACTCGCAACTGCCAAGTTCGAAAATTGAAATTGGTATATTTCCTTTACCAAAGCATATATCTTGTGCCCATTGGCAACCAGGGGTATATCCGCATTCATAAGAATTTTTAATATCGTAACAATAAAAAATCGACGATCTACATTTGAAGTTTCCATTTTCATCCAAATTATTCAAATTAGCAACACATTCATTTGCACATTGGTCTGGACAAATTGGTTGATTTGAAGGTTTGCATGTATTATCTGAGTAACATCCATTGGTGCATTCATTTGGACAGACGGGAGAAATAATACATTTCCCATTCACACATCCGAGCGGACAACTGATTGCAGATACCGGAGGTTGACCGGAAACGGCACAATATTCTGAAGTACTGCCGTTACACCGATAAATTTGTGAGGCAGTACAAACATTTTGTGGAGATAATTTACACTGTCCTCCGGTTGCATTCGGATCGCACCCATATTGACAGCTATTAAGGAGCGCCGTACAATAAGGCAGACAGGCATACGTATTGTTAGCAGTGATCACGTCCGCGATACAATTATTTTCACAATAATCTGGACAAATTGGTAATGTAGGAGGAGTTGAAGATTTAGGTTGAGATTGGGATTGACAAAACTGTTCGCAGTCGTCTGGACTCCAACCTGGGTTCTTGATCATACACTGTTGTTCACATGAAGAGTAGGTTTGGGCTCGCTGCCGGATATCAAAGGATGAATTACGAATTACGGCCAGGGCTCCCAGACTGAGTGAAACAATCAGGAATCCGAGAATGGTGAGACTAAAGGGGTCAGTTGAACCACGGCGGGAATTACTCATGCTTAACTTAGTATGGCAAACAGGGAATAAGGAATCAATTGGTACACTTCTCCATCTCTTTCTTCACCCACTTGTACTGCATGCGTGCCTGTTCGAAAGAGACGACCCAGCCGGTGCGGACGACACTTTTATACACAAACGGCGCATAAATTGAGCCGTCAGTGGCATACACTTCCGGGTAACCGCGGTACTTTTTAATATTTTCGGTGTAGGCGCGCAATTGCTTTTCAGCTACTTGTATATATTCTTCGTTACACGTTAGCAACCCAAGTGTTGATAAGAGTTTCGTATACTCCATGCCCCAGTTACTCCAGATGGTAGTAGAACCGTATGAAGGCGCAAAAATCCGCACCGGAAAATACTGGCGACTGCGCCGGGGTTCGTTATGATAGCGCAGGGCAAATGGCTCGTCGATTTTTTTTTTTTG
>DQGR01000024.1 GCA_003524845.1 Patescibacteria group bacterium | reverse complement strand
AAAGTGCTTCAGGACACCCGCCGGGTGGTATGAATCGACACCTCTTCTTTAGTAAATCTCCAGCACGGGAAATTTTTTACATAGTACTATAACCGCTTTCCCGATTTTAATAAGCTTTTGGTTGCGCGCCAGTTCGCCTTTCACTTTGGTCATGAATCGTGTGCGCTCGGCTTTGTCTGCAGGTAACAGGTAATGCTTAACCTCTTTCACCACCTCGGCAATCCAAGCACCCACCTGTTTCATTTCCTTCTCTTTCATGCCGCGGGTCGTGAGAATCGGCGTACCGAGCCGGACGCCGGACGGAAACATCGGTGGATTCGTGTCGTGCGGCACCGTGTTGTAGTTAGTCACAATATGCGCAACTTCCAGAGCTTCAGCTACCACATTGCCGATGACTTCTTGCGGCCGCAAATCGACGACTAATAAATGGCTGTCAGTTCCGCCGGTGGTTAACGTCAAGCCTGCTTCTTGTAACGTCTCACCAAGTGTTTGCGCATTGGTAATGATCTGCCGCGCATATTTTTTAAATCCGGCAGTATCAGCTTCTTTTAGACATACCGCAATTGCCGCGGTGGTATTGTCATGCGGTCCACCCTGCAGTCCGGGAAACACGGCCCGGTCGATTTTTTTACCCATGTCCGGATCTTTTTTTAGTCCCCGTTCGGTAACCAAAATGATTGCTCCCCGCGGACCCCGTAACGTTTTATGGGTCGTTAACATCACGACGTCAACATATGGCACTGGAGTCGGATACGCGCCACCAGCAATGAGCCCGGCAACGTGCGATACATCTGCAAGAACCAGTGCGCCAACAGAATCGGCAATTGTGCGCCATTTTTTCCAGTCCAGAATTCTCGGGTAGGCTGTAGTACCAACCACAATCAGCTTCGGCTTTTCCCGGGTCACCAGTTTCGCCACTTCTTCCATATTGATCCAACCGTCTGCACCTACGTCATACTGGACTGAATTATAAAATCTTCCGGAAAAGGTGACCTTCGGATGTCCGTGGGTCAGATGCCCACCTGCGGAAAGTTTAAGCCCCATAATTTTGTCTCCGGGGTTAAGCAGGGCAAAATAGACTGCCGCGTTTGCCGGAGAACCTGAGTAGGGCTGGACATTGACGTGTGGCACGCCAAAGAGTTTTTTGGTCCGGGCAATTGCGATCTCTTCAACCTGATCAGCCACTTTGTTTCCCTGATAATACCGTCTCCCTGCATAGCCTTCAGAGTATTTGTTCATAAGGACCGAACCCAAAGCCTCACGCACTGCCAGAGAAGCATAATTTTCCGAAGGAATCATTTCCAAAACATTTCGTTGTCTTTCCTCTTCCGCTTTAACGAGGTTATAAATTTGAAGATCAGTTTTCTTTAAATTATTCATCTTATCGAACTTTTGACTTTTGATTTTTGCTTGTCCGCCGAAGCCTTGGCGAAGGCGGAAGGTTATTCACTCCCCGAGTATATTAAATGAAATAGCCCTTTGCAACAAGGAAATTAGTCATAGTAAATATTATTGTTCGAGCGTAGTCGAGNNCATTCCCGTGTAAACGGGAATCTATCTAATACGTGGATTAATAAGTATGGATATAAGAAGTTTAAGCGGTAAAGAAGCGTAATTAGATCATAGATAATCGTCTTAGTATTCTCCTTGTACATCCGGCTTGGCTGCCTTGTCAAGCCTTGATTTCACCACATCCCAGACTTTTAAGGCTACAGACTCAATTGACTGCGTGCCGTCGACCACCACAAACAAGTCCGCATATTTTTTCGCTAGTTGCCGGTACCCTTCATGCACCCGGGCATAGAATTCCTTTTGTTGCAAATCGAGCCGATCTTTTACTTTTATAGCNNAGATCAGGAATTGCCCCGTTAATTGCCAGATCGTTAAGCTTTTGAATTTTTTCTCCGCCCAACTGCCGGCCGTATCCCTGGTACGCAATACTTGAATAGACGTACCGGTCGCAAACCACAATCTTGCCGTTTTCCAAAGACGGAAAAATAATCTGTTCCACGTGTTGTGCCCGCGCTGCCGCCATGAGATACGCTTCGGTAACCGGAGTCAGATCCACGTTTTCCGGGTCATGGGTANNTGAATTGATTTACCCGCGCCTTCACCGCCTTCAAATGTAATAAACAGCCCTTTTTTCATCTGTTTGAGATTAGCAAAAATTCTGATCGGAAACAACAAGTTTCTGTTACTGATGTCAGATTTACTCCGAACCCATTGGTTGTTTTACTATTAGTTGTAACAAGCTGACAGTTTGCGCGTCCGGTATTACAGTTCTTAACCTCAGAAAAGCGGCCGGATCTTTTCGAAACAGCCCTTCATGGAAATATTTTAGCTCTAAGAGGAATTCATTGATCTGTAGCGGCGAATCATCAATGGAGAGCCGACTTTCAGCAAACTTTATAATCTTATGTGCAAACAATTGATTCAACATCAGTCGTCCCGAGAACAGGTATCCATCTTCATTATCCTTTCCGGTTGCAGGCAGTTGTGCCAACGCAATGTTTTCAACCAGTAAACCAATGACCCAATCCTCCATCGAAATAGGTAACTCATTATGAGTTACCATCTCAGTACCTACTATGCAAGCAGCGATATCTGCCGCTACCTCCAAAAATAATTTTATATTAAGCTCGTAAAACTCGTGTCCGAGTTCATGGAGCGCGTGTGCAACCGTTGTCACATAGGGTAGTGATTTTGGTTCCTCCTGTCTCAATAAATGTAAAAGTGCCTGTTTAGTTTTCTCGTGTTTAAAAAGGTTTGTGCTGAGTACAAAACCTTTGCTGTTAAGCGTCTCGGCCGTGGTATAGGAAATAATTTGCGCTCCGGCCCAGCCTAAACCAGAACCGATAATTGTTGGCACAACACTATCGGGTACCGACTGACGCGGATGTAGGTATCGCAAGCGCAGCCATCCAGCATTAAGTACAGGTTTAATTTGCTGATCAGACGATGGATACAAAAGTCGCATATCCGGCTCAAAATGAACCGGTGCAATTCGATTGATTGGATGTGTAGGTACCGGGCGGGCAAAACCATTGGGATTCGTATAGTAATCAGACAGGCAAAACAAAAAGATCATTTTCCCATTCTGGTACGCTTGAATTGCCAATCGTTCCAATTCCCGAGTCAATAAATCGAGCTGAAACGGATCGTCTTCTCTGATCAGGAGTTGCACAAGTTTGAAACTGGCAGCGGTCTCCCGATTCCTATGGAAAAAATCCCGGTACTGATCATTTTTAAAGAGAGATGAAATCTGTCTTTCCAGTCCAGTCGCAGCCTTGGAATCATAGTGAGTCCACGCATGCGTAATGACATCACTGACCGAGTTTTTTAGCAGGTGAACTATAAATAGCCGGTCAATAAACGGCGCCAGCTCGTTAAACATCTTCACCGCCGAAATTACATCAGGCGCGTCTGCGAATTCCTGCTGCACTGATTCAAGAATTCCCGCTCTCACTGCCCACTGTTTTTTTATAAGCTCTGGCAACTCGGAAATATGGTCATACGCAGAACCACCGTTAAACGNNAACCGGATTGCGTATGCAGCGCGCACAGCGTCTCAGTAAATTTCGTCATGTCATGCTGCATCAAATAATTTGGCCAGTTCATAGATGGTGGAAATACATACATCAACCATTTCGGATTCTGGAGTCTGCGGTATATTTTTCCATGTCACCCAACAGGTTCGCATACCCAATTTTTTAGCAGGAATCAAATCCACTTCAACCCGGTCTCCAATCATCAGATGTTGCGCCGCAGGCAATTGGGTGGAGGCAAGTACTAACTCAAACGGTTTTATATTTGGTTTCGTAACTCCAGTTGTTTCCGGCGTAATGACGGCTTGAAAGGTTGCCATCGACACCCCAAGGACTTCGAGGGTTTCGCCAATTTTTTCTTTGGTTCCATTAGGCACTAACAGGTGCT